>JAKAGP010000425.1 GCA_021825785.1 Nitrospirota bacterium | reverse complement strand
AAAGGTAAGCGATATGGAGTTCCTTGTCACGAGGCGTGTGGCTGATGATGCCGCGACCCCCGCATACCATGCGCTTACGACGGTCCGTAGCAAGCCGAAGGCAACCAGAGCTATGACAACGCTCCCGATGGTAAGCAGTGTGCGCGTTTTATGCCTGAAGGCGTTTTTAAGTATTATCTTGAACGCGAACATCAGGCCCCCAACATCAGGTTAATACGCCCTTTTCGAGGGTTCTTACGGCGTGGGCCTTAGCTGCGGCCCTGGGGTCATGCGTGACCATGATGATGGTCTTTCCAAGCTGCCTGTTCAGATTTTCCATAAGGGAAAGCACCTCTTGTGCCGAAACACGGTCCAGGTCCCCGGTGGGCTCGTCGGCAACCAGTATCACCGGGTCCGTCACAACGGCCCTCGCTATCGCCACACGCTGCTGCTGCCCTCCGGAGAGTTGCCCCGGATAGTGTGCTATCCTTTCGGAAAGGCCTACCAGATCGAGGACCGCGCGGGCGTGCTCCATCCGCTCCTTTTTAGAAAGGCCGGTCAGAAGCAGCGGGAGCTCCACGTTCTCAATTGCCGTCAGCACCGGGATGAGATTGTAGAACTGGAATATGAAACCGACGTTCAGGGCCCGCCAGCCTGCAAGCTCATTTTCGGATAAAGAGGTGATATCCACCCCTCCCACCAGTATGGCCCCGCTGTCGGCCCTGTCGATGCCGGCTATAAGGTTCAGAAGGGTGGTTTTCCCGGAGCCGGAGGGCCCCATGAGGGCCAGGAATTCGCCCTCCGCGATCTCGAAAGAGATTTCTTCAAGCACCCGTATCTGCTGGCTGCCGCGCCTGTAGGACTTGTTCAGGCTCAGGATGCGCGCTATGGGCTCTTTAGGTCCCATTTTAAGTGGCTGGTTCTATTTTTGAGCCGTTTTTAAGGCCGGAGGGAGGATTTACCACGACCGTGTCTCCGGGTTTGACACCTCTTTTAATGATCAGCATCCCGCCCATCTGCCCGTCCGTGACAACCGTTGTGTCTATGGCGCGGCCCTCCCGCATCAGGAAAACTGCGGCCCCGCCGTCCTTTTTTTTGATCACCAGGGAGGCAGGGTCTATCACGACCCTTGGTTTTTCCTCGCCAGGGGCTACCGCCCTGGACAGGAAATTCACCCTGGCGCTCATTTCGGGAAGGACCCTTTGGTCCTTTTTGAGAAATTTCACCTTTACCGTCACCGTGGCCTTTGTCTTGTCGGCAGTGGGCACGATCATGTGCACCTTCCCCGGAAAATGGATGCCGGGCAGCGCGTCAAGCTCTATGTCGCATGGCTGCCCCTTCCATATCTTTTCGATGCCGGACTCGGATACGTCCGCCTCAATCTGCAGGGAGTTCATATCGGCTATCGTAACAACTGATGCCTGGACATTGGAGGCGGCCCCTATGGGAGTGATTATATCGCCTATGTCGGCGTTCTTGGTGAGGACCACGGCATCGAAAGGGGCTCGTATATACGTGTAGCCCAACTGCACGATGGCGTACCGGACGGCTGCCTCGTCCGCGGCTATGACCGCTTTTGCCGCATCCACGCCCGCAAGCGCCTTCCGGTAATTGGCGAAAGACGTGTCGTAATCGGCCCTGGCTATAAGGTTCTTTTTCAGAAGCTCGCTGTTTCTTTTAAAGGAAAGCCTTGCATCGTAAAGCCCGGCCTGGGCCTCATCCAGGTTGAAACGGGCTGTTTTCAGGTTGGCCTCCGCCTGCTCTTTTGCCGCGATAAGGTCCAGATCGTCAAGCCGGGCGATCACCTGCCCCTTCCGTACCTTGCTTCCCTCCTCAACCATGAGAGACTCCAGCTTGCCGGTTATCTTTGAGGATACGGCCGATTTTTTTTGCGCCACCACATACCCGCTTGCGCTGAGGACCGAGAGGGCCTGGGAAGGGTACATAAGGGCCACGCTTGAGACATGGACCGTATAGGTCCTGGAAAACACGCCGGATATGTAAAGGGCCAGGACAAGGAGAAGAAAGGCCGCAAGCGCCGCCAGAAATCTGCGTCCACGCTTCGCCTGGCGGAACTGGATGGCTGATTTGTCTATTTTAAGCCTGGAAAGGTCCTGGCCGGACATTAAAAAAAACCCCTTTGGTGAAAATTATAAAAGAAAAAGACCCGTTTCAAGAGAAAGCGCCTTTTTATTTTATCACAATCGGCAGGAGTGGATTACGGGCCGCATACCGCGAGTTGGCGGCTCCGTTACTGATCAAAATAGAAAATTAAAAAATCATTCCCCTGTTCAGAAGGAGCGCGCAATGGGCGGAGAGGCCCGCCCCGAAAGATACCATGGCGCAATATTCCCCCGCCGTAAAACCCTGCCTCAATAGCTCATCGAGCACGAACCAGACCGTCGGGGAGGACATATTGCCGTGTTCCTTCAATACCTTTCTGGCGGCAATGGTTTTTCCCACCGGAAGCCCAATGGCTTCCATGATGGCGCCTATGATTTTTTCGCCTCCGGCATGTATTGCCCAGTGGTCAATGTCCTCTACACCCAGAGAGACGCCCGCAAGGGTGTCCAGCACGGATGCCTTTACCGGTTCTCTAAGGATCCTTGGCAGGTCCATGGAAAGCTGGTTTACCAGCCTGCCTCCTCTGTGAACGTAGCGGATGGCTTCCCTTAATTCGGGGGCAAACCGCATTGAGCTGGAGACGACCTCCATGCCGTGCGGCCTGTCCCACAGTATGGCAGCAGCGGCCCCGTCAGAAAAAAGCGCGTTTGACACTATAAGACTGGGGTCGTCTCCCGCCTCGCCCCCCATTTCACCCCTCATCTCAAATGTCGCGCTGCATATTTCCACGGATACGCAGGCCACCGCGCCGCCCGGATTATCAT
>JAKAGP010000424.1 GCA_021825785.1 Nitrospirota bacterium | reverse complement strand
GGGGCGAAAATTTTTATTTTGTTACAGTTTGTGAAGTCTATTGACTAGGGGAGAGTCAGCCCCTAAGTAGGGGACAGGATCCCCGCCGGGGATGCCGCATGGACAGAAGGAACATGACGATGACTAAGGCTGACCGCGAAGAGTTTGACCGGCTGATGTGGGCATACAGGAACGCCGACCATTACGGACACTTGGCGCTGTCACAGTGTGTTGACTATAAGATATGCAGCAAGCGGGAAGCGTTGGAACGGCTGCGGCGCTATCGGGAGGAGGGTCGGTTCTGACCTATTAGACTGGCGCGTTGCGGCGCGCCAGACTCATAGGCCAATCCCGGCTTATGACCTAGCATCAAGAAAGGATGCACCATGAAGACGATTACTTTTGAAATCCCCGATACGTTTCCCGTGGGTGGGCGCGGTTTCGAGTCCGCGCTTGACGTGTCCGGTTTCGCCGGTCCAGTCCTGTCCGGCTTGCTGGCCTATGGCGTCAAACAGGCTTCCACGGACTCCACGTCACAGGTCCCTGCGGACATGGCGCGCGATGCGTGGGTCGCGGAGCGTGTCGGCAAGGGCATGGACAAGGAGGTTGCGGAAAAGGGCTGGAAGGATTTGGCCAGCGATGCCCGGAAGTCGTGGGTTGCGGCGTGGACGGAAAAGAACGCTGACGCTGTGACGGCCGGGAAGGCGACTGCCATGCAGAAACGGATTGATGCATGGACTCGCGGCGAATGGGAAGTGCGAACCGCCGCCGCCGGACTGACCGTGGAGGAGGACGTTCTGACATGTCTCATCAAGGTCCGAAAGGAGAAGGGCAATCCCTTCGTGTTTGAAAAAGGACTCCCCACAGCGAAACGGTGGGCACAGGTGGAAGCGGCATTCCTTGCGCTGGACTCGAAAGTGCAGGACGCGCTGCGGGCACAGGTGGCCAAGGAACGGGCGGAACGGGAATCGCTTGGCGCGTTGCTGGTCTGACCTACGGACTGGGGGCGGGGAAACTCGCCCCCCGTTTCCCTTACGATGCCGCTTGATAGTCAGGCGGTATCGTTTAGGAAACGGAGTCTAGAATGGACTATCAAGAAATCAACGCTGCTGCCGCCAATGCCATTCGCGCACTTGCCCGGAACCGGGATGATACCCGAGTCGTGACCTTAGCGGGCGCAGTATGGACGGCGCACAACGGACTCGAACGCGCGCACTGGCGGTTCATGGAAGCAATGGCCGCCATTGAGTCCGGGAAACTGCCCTACGAGATGAAAGCGGAACGGGCGGCGATCCGCAACGGGCAGGACGTATAAGAAGCTTAGCCGAAGGCTAGGACATGGACGGACGGAAGGGGGCGGGAAACCGCCCCTTTTTCGTTGCCCATGGCCCATGTGACGTTTCCCGCTATCCCCATAGCGGCGCACGGGATGCCCCCTAGAAACGCGTCCTATCGCGTCAGCGTCGATGGGAAACCAGAGAGCACGATGGGGCGGAATGGTGCAAAGGTCAGGGGTTAGCAATTGTGGTCTTAAGTTGTAACTTGTGGGGACCTCACCGGAAGTCACTTGGGGGGACCTTTGGTTTTTGGTCCCGTGCCTTTCGGTATGGATGAGTCGATATGGCTTTATCACCATTCGATAGGGCCATACCATCCTCGTCCGCAATTGTTTTTCCGAGTCCGCAAATTTTTTCCATTCTTGAGTTTTTTTATTATTTATATATATATACATACTCAAGAAGGGAAGAGAGCCCACGATGGGATGAGTCCGTATGGCTCGAAACGCACGGGACCAAATAGGGGATACCCCCCACACCGAACGCCGTTGAGAACCCCACAAGGTCCAACTTAGGTAAACAATTGCAACCCCCCGACCTTTGCACCACATCACATCATGGTGCTCTCTGGTTTCCCACGGCCATCAACCATATCCACTCACACACATCGTTGCTTTCACGGTGCGGATGGGATAGTGTGTTGGTGGGCGCTTATGCCCCCTTTAGAAGAAGGATCGAAGAGATGGACGATTACAAAATGACGCCCGAGGGACAGGCCCTCGTAGACGAGAACACGAAGATCATGGCGAAGGTCCATGAGGCCCTGCCAGAAAGCCTGACCGGAGAGCAGGTCGAGCTCATACTGGCCAACATCGCTGGCGCTTTCGCGGACAAGCCTGCGACGGCCGTCGCAATGCTCGCCGGTGCGGCCGGACAAGTCCTCGGACAACCGAAAGATTTCTGGCAGAAGGGTTGAATTGTATCGAGGTGCGGACCTTTCGGGGTCCGTATATCCGTGCAATTCCGCACGACTTGGAGTCAAAGAAAATGACCATGACCTACAATCAATGCCTCGACGCGATCCTCAAGGTGGCGAAGGAGAACCCCAAGAACAGCGGCTTGCAGTATGCCGCCTCCTACGCAGAGGCCGCCTACGGCATGACCGGCCGCGAGCGTGAGGTTCAAATCCTGTATATCCTGAACAACCTCTCGACGTGGCGGGGCGACGAGGCCCGCAAGATCAAGGCCGAGCTCAAGCTGATCGCCGAGGATGAGAAGAACGCACGGCTCGTCCGCGATGCCAACGCCTTCCTCGGAGGCTGATGTGAGACACAACCCCATGTCCGTCACCAACGTTCCGATGGTGAACAAGATGACAGGGAGGGTTGACTTCTGGGTGGCAGTTTACGGGCTGCCACCTAGAGCCCTCCAAATTGTTCCACCCCCGCCCGTCGTGGCTCGGATCGAGAAACGCTTTCCGAACCACGTCTCTTCTCTTTCAGCAGGAGTGCGGAAATGATCCTCATCTGGGCCGGTGCCTTCATCTTCTTCCTCGGCGTTGCAGCCGCAATCATGGAGTTCTACGAATGACCAACAAATCATCCCCTCTCTACG
>JAKAGP010000423.1 GCA_021825785.1 Nitrospirota bacterium | reverse complement strand
TTACGATCGACAGCGATTGACAGCATAACCCAAAGGAAATTCCAACCTTCATCAATTTCGTAGAAAAAAGTGCGGGGCAACCGTCCGGTTTCATCATAGGTTCACGTAATAAAATCAGGGTCATGCCCTTCCGGAGCAAATTCGGAAACGTATTTATGTCTTTTCTCTTTTATTTTTTCTTCAGGTATCTGGTTATTGACACGCAGTCGGGCTTCCGGGTCCTTTCCAGCGCTTTTGCCGATAAAGCAGTCGGAAAGATTCTCCCCGGAAGATATGAAACAGAAATGAAAATGCTGGTTTATGCCGTAAATTCAAGGTTCGGACTGCACGAAATACCCATAGATACGATCTACATAGAAGGAAACAAGAATTCCAAGTTTCGGCCTGTCCAGGATTCGGCGCGCGTGCTTTCTGTCCTCTCCAGGCATGCAGTAAGATTCCTGCTGGATTATTTTATATTCCTTGGCCTCGTATATTTTCTGAATATCTACTTTATCTATTCTCACATCCTCTCGAAAGCAATCAGTGAAGGTTACGCTCTCATCGCCAACAGGCATGCGTATAACCCGCCTAAAAAGATTATTCTAAAAGATATTGTCTCTATAGTCTTTTTAACCGGCGTGACTGCGGCCTTGCTGTATGTATTGGTTGCGTTGGCCGGTGTTCCAAAGGCTGCCGCAAAACCTGCCGCCGAGATTGCAACGGGATTTGCCGGTTTTATAACACTTATAAGATTGGGAAAAAGAAAATAGGTTCCGGAATCTAAGACATGGACTCCGGAAAAAGAACCTGCCGCACCTGGAAGGGATAGAACAATAAGATACCGCGCTAAACGTCCCTTTTTACCTATCCGTCAGCAACAGACCTTCTTTTATAAAGAATTTGAGGCTTTCACCAGTCTGCCACGCTTTGAGGCGGTTTGTACGCGCCCTACGGATGAGTATTTAACGTCCACCAGCGTGGACAAGCGCGGTATCTTAATCTCAATCCTTGAGGATAGAGATTCTAATAAAGGGTAGCTTCACCTCCTTATTCGGCCCTTTTTTCTCCCTACCCTCAATTTTTCATACTCTTTTTTATATCCTTATGGGGGCCAGTTGGACGCCTTGCGGCCCGTCTCGAAAGGAGGCAAGAGACAAACCGGTCAGCGCCAGGGCTAGCCCCCATAACTTATTCCTTATAACTCCTCTTCAATGTACCGTATAATTCCTATACTAATTATAGCAAATCAGTAATCCCTGTCAAGAAAACCGGGGAATAAGCATATGGAACTTATTGATCTAAGCTGGATTATTTCAGTTTGCAAACTTGACTGTTTTTTGTAAGGACGTAAGAAGAAGCCAAACAAAAAGGGGCTTTCGCCCCTTTTGGAATGAAAGGGCTTGTCATTGCGAGGAGCCGAAGGCGACACGGCAATCTCAGTTCTAAAACCGGAGATTGCTTCGCTTTGCTCGCAATTACGGCCCGCCGCAGTTCGATTTAAAACAGGCCGGATACCGACTTGACCGCGAAGTTGAGCACGCCGTAGGGGTCCATCCCGATATACAGGACGCCGTACGCGGCAGCCGCCATCGCCAGCTTGCCCGCGAATGAGGCGCTTAAGTGGTACTCGCCCGTCGGCTCCTTCATATACATTACGAGGACTACCCTCAGGTAGAAGAACGCAGAGATAACGCTCATTATGACGGCGATGATAGCCAGCCACAGCATCCCGGCGTTCAGGGCGTTCATGAATATGAAGAACTTGCCGACAAAGCCCGCCGTCGGCGGGATGCCCGCGAGCGAGAACATGAAGATGAGCATGAGGAGGGCGGCGAGCTTGTCCTTCTTCGCCAGGCCCGCGAAGTCCTCTATCTCCTCGCCGCCGATGCCCTCTTTGCGCAGCATGGAAATAATACCGAATGCGCCTAAGTTCATGAAGGTATAGATGAGCAGGTAGAGCATAACGCTCGCCATTCCCTCAGGCCCGCCTGTCACGAACCCGACCATTGCGTACCCGGCGTGGGCGATACTGGAATACGCAAGCATCCTCTTTATGTTAGTCTGCGAGATCGCCACTACGTTGCCAACCAGCATCGAGAGTATGGCAAGCGCCGTAATGATTACCGTCCAGTCCGGCTGCAGGCCGGGAAGGGCTGTCATAAAGACGCGCAGGAACGCAGCGAAGGCCGCAGCCTTTGGACCGACGGACATGAAACCGGTGACGGACGTAGGCGCGCCCTCATAGACGTCCGGCGCCCACATATGGAATGGCACTGCGGCAACCTTGAACGCGAAGCCGGCCGTCAGCAGTATCATCGAGATCACAAGTGCGGGCTTGCTGTAGTTGCCCGTCTGGATGAACGCAGCTATCTCATGGAGGTTCGTGGTGCCGGTAATACCAAAGATCAGCGCTATACCGTAGAGCAGTATGCCGGACGAGAACGCGCCCAGGAGGAAGTACTTGATGGCCGCCTCGTTCGACTTTAGCGACTTTCTCATGAAACCGGCAAGGACATAAACAGAGAGGGCCATAAGCTCAAGACCGAGGTAGATGCTTATGAGGTCCGCCCCGGAGGCCATGAACATCATGCCAGCGGTGGCAAACAACATCAGCCCGTAGTATTCGCCCCTCTCGACCCCCTCCATCTTTATATAATTTATGGAGATCATTATGGCGATGGCCGCCGCGAGGAAGAAGACCATCTTGAAGAAGATGGAGTAACCGTCGAGCACAAACATCCCTGAAAAAGAGGTAATGTCAAGCCCCCGCAGGTGCCACGTCTCGGATGCGGCAAAGCCCAGCCCTATGACCGAGAGCCAGCCCAGGAGGTACCTCCTCTGTTTTTTTATAAAGAGATCCAGTACCAGCACTGCCATGGCGAGGCAGAT
>JAKAGP010000013.1 GCA_021825785.1 Nitrospirota bacterium | reverse complement strand
GAGAGAGGGTCTGGCCCGTGATCTCCTGGGCATCTACGTCTATGGCCACGACGGACAACCCTTTGCTCTTATACTTGCTATAGAAGCGCTCCATCTGTTCAAGGGCCTGTTTGGAGTACGCGCTCCATGTAGACCAGAAAAGCAGGACGGTAAGCTTTTGCCCTTCTATGCCGGCAAATTTCGTAGTCCGCCCGTTCATGTCTTTAAGAACGAAATCGGGGCCCTTCATACCCGTCCGCAGACTCTCCAGTGCGTTCACGGCCGGTGCGGACGTCAGGATCACAGCAGCAAACAAAAACAGGACTAGGAAAAAGAAATAAAGCGGTCTTAAGCCGGAAAACGGATTTTCTTTCTTAACAGCCGATGGACTTTTCTTCATGGCTCCCCCCCCGGAAGTTTTTAAAAATAAAAAATACTTCAAACAGATTGTAGTTCTTTTCTTGCCGGGGTCCTGTGCCGCAGGTCACATAAAAAGAGGCTGGTGGTCAAAACCGTGCTTTGATGCGAGATGAAGAGATGCGGTGCGGAAAGGAATTCACTTCAAAAGCCTTAATCAGGGAGTCCAGATTTAATAAGGTAGTGGTGCGAGAGAGGGGATTTGAACCCCTACAGGTTGCCCCACTGGATCCTAAGTCCAGCGCGTCTGCCAGTTCCGCCACTCTCGCTCATTGATTTTAAAGGATTTTTTGGCCTTCCGTCAAACCCCCTCGGAAGGGGTGCAGCAAATTTAGAGCAGAGAAAAACGCAATTCATCGGAATAAATAACAAAATTTGGGATTTGCTTCATCAATAGCATATCTAAGTTCATCTGCTGTATTTTTGACCTACCCAGAAAGCATTTTAAAAAGCGGGTCTGGAGAGGCTTTCTCTTGGTGATCCCTTTATCAAGAAGATTTTCAAGGCCGGCAAGGTCCTTTATGGTTGATCCTAATTAGCGGCTCAATTTGGCGGCGGCAAGCCGGTTAAGGCTTATCCCCGTCTCGGCCGATTCTATAGCAAGCGCCTTGTGGGTTTCCGGCGTGACCCGAACGACAAATTTCCCGCTGTAATGCCGGTTTGCTATCGGCTCTGGCACGAGTTCTCCTGATTTCTTCATGTCCTCTATAGCCTCCGCGACAACCTTCCGTATGCCCTTTAGCGCGCTCTCCGGCGTTTTCGCAAGCCAGCTTAAGCTCGGAAATTCGGCGCACAGGCCGACATATTCCTTGTCTTCCGCGGACCATGTCACCCTGTAAGTATAATGGTCATTTTTCATGGCCATGATTCACCTCCAAAATCTCGATGGCCCTTAGCACTTGTTTCACCTGATATGCCTTGGCCTTTCCCTTATCGTCTTGAATGTTAATGCGCGGGTCGCCCTGCCACGGCGTTTTGTATATCCTGTGACTGCCGCCCCTATGCCTGGCCGGCCCGAAATAATGGTCACAGACCATGCACAAATCCGCAAACCGTATGTCCTGAGGATTGCTTTTCATCATGGAAACGATTTTGGCAATCCTATTCATTTGAAATTATAATATCAATAATGATAAAAAATCAAATAATAATAATAATAATGGCATCCCAACATTATCAGGCAGATTAAGCCTCTGCACGCGGTAGAGGCCGATCCCCGCCTGGACAAGCTAAAGCACAGCTATTATCACCATCTATCCCAATGGATATTTGCTTCCTTGAACTTGTCAGTCACTTTTCCCTTGTCCCTAGGGACACCGATCGGGATAACGGCAAGCGGCATTACGTCTTCCGGGACGCCGATAACATCCCTTACGACGGCCATGCGGTCCTCATTAGGATATGCCGCAGTCCATACGGCCCCAAATCCCATGGCATGGCACGCAAGGAGGATATTTTCGGCTGCCGCGGAACAGTCCAGCACCCAATATTTTCCACCAATCGCATCCTTGTATTGTCCGACAGAGACCGCATCCTTGCCGGGCAGGCCGCATACGATTATGGCCGCCCCCGCCTTATCCAGCATCTTGGCATACGGAAGCCTCTCGCACAGGCTGTCAAGGGGTCCCCTTTCCGTAACCGCCACGAACGCCCACGGCTGGATGTTCCTGGCCGACGGGGCCGCCATACCCGCTTTAAGGATCTTCATCAGTGATTCGCGGGAAATCGCCTCTCCCGTGAAACTTCTTACGCTTCGCCGGGTGTATATGACTTCCAAGGCTTCATTTTCCATTGTTACCTCCTGATAGACAAGGATGACAGCAATCACTTTTGTGTCGAGGACTATTTTAAAGAGACTGCTTTGAGGATGTCCTCGTCAGTGATCAGGCCCCCGGCTTCGAGCCTCTTTGTAAGACATTGTAGCCTGAAGGAGGAAGTGCGTTCAAGCGCCACCTGGGGATGATATTCGGACTTTTAAATTATCCGGCGTTACGGCCCACTCCAAAGACCATACGCCGGACTCTTTTTTCAGGCAAAAAATGCCGGCCATCCTGAATTCAATGGCCTTGCGGGGTCTTCCTGCTCACTTAGCGCATCGCCGCGCTGAATAAGATATAGATTCAAGTTCCAACTCCTGAAAATCAGATATGGATCAAATTTTTGCTAAAAGTTTAGCAAACAGGCCGGAGCACCGCCCCAGGGCATTCCAAGACGCATGCTTTTTCGCCATGGGCCTAAATTATGACACAGTAAGACTATCATGTTAGTAATCTCTTGACATCCTGCCGGTCAGGGTCAAAAATTAAATCAGCGATCAGCCTGGATTCTTTGCTTCATGGAAGGAGCGCCGGGGAAAAAGGTCATGAGATCCGAAACGCAAAAGAAAACCGCAGTGGCCGCCTATACCTGTCCCATGCATCCGGAGGTAAGGGAGAGAAAGCCCGTATCGTGCCCCAAATGCGGGATGGCCCTGGAGCCGGAAACACCCTCGCCGGTTTCCACAGGCAAAACGGAATGGACCTTCCCCATGCATCCTGAGATCGTAAAGGACGCGCCCGGGGCCTGCCCCATTTGCGGAATGGCGCTGGAGGCAAAAACACGCACAGCCGCCCAGGAGGAAAACCCGGAGCTGCGCTCCATGACGCGGAGGTTCTGGCTGAGCGTGGCCCTTACAGTGCCGCTTGTGATTGTAGCCATGCGGGAATATCTGCCTTTCCTGAGGGGCTTGCCTTCCTCCCCGCTTAAATGGATCGAATTTGCACTGGCATCTCCGGTTGTTCTTTGGGGCGGCTGGCCGTTTTTCGTCCGGGGCTGGCAATCGATAATAAACAGAAGCCCCAACATGTTCACATTGATAGGGCTTGGCGTAGCGGTGTCCTATTCATACAGCGTTGTAGCCGTGGTTTTTCCAGGCATCTTCCCGGCCTCCTTCCGCGCGGCAAACGGCGAGGTGGGCACATACTTCGAGGCCGCCGCATTCATAACGGCGCTTGTCCTTTTGGGCCAGGTGCTGGAACTGAGGGCAAGAACAAAGACAGGCGCGGCCATCAGGCAGCTTCTCGGGCTTGCGCCAAAAACGGCGCGCAGGGTGCAGCCTGGCGGTTCCGAAAGGGACGTCCTCCTGGAAGAGGTGCGGCCTGGGGACCTTCTTCGCATCCGCCCGGGAGAAAAAGTGCCGGTGGACGGCACTATTGAGGACGGGGCAAGCTCCGTGGATGAGTCCATGATAACGGGCGAACCCATCCCGGTGGAAAAGAAAAAAGGCGGACGTGTGATAGGGGCAACCATAAACGGCTCCGGCACGCTCCTTATGCGGGCTGAAAAGGTGGGGGCGGAGACCCTCCTTTCACAGATCGTCCGTATGGTGGCCGACGCGCAGCGCAGCCGCGCCCCGGTACAGAGGCTTGTTGATATCGTGGCCGCGTATTTCGTGGAGGTGGTGGCCGGGATCGCCGTTCTCACCTTCATCGGGTGGGCGTTATTAGGCCCGCAGCCGCGGATGGCCCTGGCCCTGATAAATGCCGTTGCCGTGCTCATAATCGCCTGTCCCTGCGCTCTTGGGCTTGCCACACCCATGTCCATAATGGTGGCAACCGGCAAAGGGGCCACAGGCGGGGTACTCTTCAAGAACGCCGAGGCGATAGAGGTCATGAAAAAGGTGGACACCCTGGTCGTGGACAAAACCGGAACGCTTACCGAAGGGAAGCCGAAACTCACCCAAGTTTTCCCGGCCCCGGACTTTGACGAAAAGACCGTGCTTTACCATGCCGCCACTATAGAGAAAGGCAGCGAGCACCCGCTTGCTGCAGCGATCGTGAACGGCGCGGCCCAAAAAGGAGTGGCTCCCAGCGCGGCCTCGTCCTTCAATTCCATAGCGGGCAAAGGCGTATCGGGCCGGGTGGACGGAAAAAAAGTGATGCTTGGCAACCTGGCGTTTATGACGGATTCCGGGATTGATTTTGGAGGGCTTTCGGCCAGGGCCGGAGAGATGCGGCAGGCCGGCGAGACCGCTATGTTCCTGTCCATTGGCGGCAAGGCCGCAGGACTGATCGGGGTTGCCGACCCGGTAAAGGGGACCACAAGAGATGCAATAAACGAGCTTCACAGGGAAGGCATTCGCGTGGTGATGCTCACCGGGGACAACCGCACAACCGCCCAAGCGGTGGCCTCAAAGCTGGCCATAGACGAGGTCATCTCCGACGTCCTTCCGGACCAGAAGGCGGACGTGGTAAAACGTCTTCAGCGCGAAGGCCGTATGGTGGCAATGGCGGGGGATGGCATTAATGACGCACCCGCGCTGGCCCAGGCGCATGTAGGCATCGCCATGGGCACAGGGACTGATGTGGCAATGGAGAGCGCCGGGGTGACCCTTGTAAAAGGCGACCTGCGAGGCATAGTGCGCGCCATCCGGCTTAGCCGGGCTACGATGCGCAACATAAAACAGAACCTGTTTTTTGCCTTCGTCTATAATTCCTTCGGCATTCCCATTGCGGCGGGCGTGCTATATCCCTTCATGGGCATACTTCTCAGTCCCGTTATAGCCGCTGCGGCAATGAGCTTCAGCTCGGTCTCTGTTATCAGCAACTCTCTCAGGCTCCGCGGGGCAAGGATATAAAAGGATGAGGCAATATGTGGCCGGGTGACGACAAGAACAACAAGGCCTCCGCACCGCGAAAAAAGGGCATCACTGGAATTCACATGCAGGGTATGACTAGTACAAATAGGACAGCTTTAAAGCGTGTAAAACCAGCCTTAAAAAACGGGGCCTTTTTTATTTGATTTGATTTGATTTAAAGGACTCGCCCTGTTTTTTATTTTATTTGCGGGGCGGGCCTTATGCCGTTTTCTGTCCGCTCTCAACGGCCTGCGAGGTTTTTTGTTTTTTTTCTTTATCCGTTTCTTTTTTCCTCCTGCCCCTTTTTGCGGCAGGCTTTACGCCGGGCACGGCCTTTCTGCCGCGTTTTGCAGCGGCCGGCTTCCTGCCCCTTTTTACGCCCTGGCGCGGTGTCCTTTCCCCAAGGACCCCTTTTCTGATGTCATTGAGGAAGGTCTCCAGGCTTTTGTTTCTCGTTTCCTCGGGGATAAGGCTAATAAGGTGCTTGAGCTGTTCAGATAGCTTGCCGGTAAGTTCGCGGATATCGGCAACCCGCTTCTCGCCCTGCTTTTTAATCAATTCAATTATGTTGTCTGGCATCAGGTCCTCCAAAAAATAAAAAATATTTGAAATTACTATATGTTTTTTATGGTGACCTGTCAAGAAATCGAATTGCCCTCAAACAGAGGTCAAATTACATTTGCACACATTTACTGAAACTTAATACCTCCGACATCACGATGTAACAAGGGATTGATAAATTAATTACTGAAGCCGCGCACCTTAAAACATCCGGTTTCTTTAAGAAAGAAAGGACGACCATGCAAATGACGAAATGCCTCGATACGGATATCCGCCCGGACAAGTGCATCCTGGCAAGGGAGAGAATAAAAAACGGCCTGCTAAGAAGGATGGATACCTTGAGGCATGCCATCAAGGAGAGCTCTTGCAAGCACATGATCCATGGAATCATAGTTTTCCTGGAGGAATATATTAAGGTCCATCTTTCAGAAGAAGAGAGAGCCATGAGGCATTATGGCTATCCGTCATATTTCCCCCATAAGGAAAAACATGAAAGGTTTGCCGCCGGAACGCTTGCCTTAAAGGAAGAACTGCTTGAACTAAGGGCACCAGGAGCAAGAGGCGCATACGAGCTGTCCGTAAAGACGGTACATATGGTGGTGGATTGGGTAAACGATCACGTGACGAAGGACGATAAGGAATTTTGCTGGTTTCTTGGGCACCGGTTTTTTTGATAGCCAGCGTCCGGAAACGATATCATAAGCAGGCAGGAAGTGTTAGAGGATTTAAAGAATGGGCGATGAGGGTTTCGAACCCACGGCCTCTGCCGTGTGAAGGCAGCGCTCTCCCGCTGAGCTAATCGCCCTTGGAATTAAAATTCTAATGGCTTTAAGAGCCGGATGTCAAGGAAGGCGGCTTTTTCCCGCCGCCTTCCTTGTTATTAACCCCTTTAATACCATTCAGGGGCTTTGCAAAAAAAATTCCCGCGACAATGCATCTTTAAACAGAGGGGCTTGAGATAACCTTCTCAAGCGCGCCGGGGTCCGTGACCGCCTGCAGGCACCTGCCGGTCACGCATGGCGTCACCCTGCCCAGGTCCTTGCCATAGGAAACTATCTTGTGGGGCCTGAAAACATTCCTTGCAGCGGCCGCAAGAGGGCTTTCCGCCGCCGCCTCCACGTTCAGGACCATATAATTGTAAAAGCCATCCAGGGCATAGAAATATGTGCCTGCATGAATGCCAAGCCCCTTCGCCCTGTCCGCGAAGGCCAATAGGGAACCTTTGGCGGTTTCCATGTAGGAGGCATTCCCGGTGATGGCTGAAAGCCTCAGGAAATGCCATATGAGCTGCGCGTTTGCGGAGGGGTGAGGGATGTCCTCGACATTCCTGAACTTCAGGCCCATCACTTCCTCCCGGCTGTCGAAAAACCCTCCGGACTGCCCGTCGAGAAAATCCTTCTGAAGCGTCAGGGCCAACCCTTCGGCCTTTTCAAGAAACTCCGCCTGCCCCGTGTTCTCATAGGCGTCCAGGAGCGCCCCGGTCATATGGGCGTAATCATCCAGCACGCCTGGCACATCCCCGCTCCTGTACAATATCCCGTCCCTCAGGTTCTCTTTTAACATCCTGTTTAAAGACAGGAGGGCAAAATCCTTCAAATACGCGTCCCCAAAAACCCGCCAGGCGGACAAGTACGCGGAGACGAAAAGGCCGTTTACAGAGGAATAAAGGCTCTTGTCCACGAAAGGGGGCTCCCTTCTGGACCGCGCGGCCAGTAGCTTGCCCTTCGCGCTTTCTATCAGCGACCTCACCATACCGGCATCCAGGCCCGTTTTTTGGGCTATCTCCTCCGGTCCCATGGCGATGAAAAGCACATGCTTCTTTTTTTCTCCGTGCGGCATGGCCCCGTTTTCATGGAGGAAATGTAGAGAGGCAACCTGGAGCTCATCCCCTTCCAGCACCGCTTTAAAATCTTCCTGCGTCCAGGTGAAATATCCGCCCTCGTCCTCCGGCGTTATGTCCGCGTCCTGGCTTGAATAAAAGCCGCCCTGCGGGTCTGAAAGCACGCCCTTTGCGAAATCGATTATCCCAAGGGCGGTCTTTTTGAACAGGGGCTCCCCGAAGAGATAAAAACCCTCCAGGTAATTTACAAGCAGCCATGCGTTATCTTCCGCCATCTTTTCGAAATGCGGGATTATCCAGGACGCATCGGTGGAATACCTGTGGAACCCGCCGCCTATCTGGTCATAGACGCCTCCTGTTGCCATGGCCGTAAGCGTCCTTTTTATGGCGTCGCCAAGGGAAAGATTTTTATCCCTGAAATACTGGCCCGAAAGGAACCTTATGGCACCCGGCATGGGGAATTTGGGGTAATTGCCAAAGCCTCCGTTCTGGGGGTCGAAGTCCTTTAGCATATCCATTACGGCCGCCTCAAGGGAGGACGCGCTTATCTGTTCTTCCGCAGACCCTTTTTCTTTTTCGGACGGCTCCGGCTTTGCGAGCAATCCCTGCCTCAGGTGCTCTATCACGCGGTCTGAATACTCTTGTGCCTTCTCCTTGTTCTGGGCATAGAACTGGGACACCTCGGTGAGCACCTTTTTGAAGCCGGGCCTGCCCATGGAGTCCACCGGAGGGAAATATGTCCCGCCGTAAAAAGGTTTTCCCTCCGGCGTAAGGAAAATGCTGAGCGGCCAGCCGCCGCCGTGCCCCATTGCGGCAAGGGCCTCCTGGTACCGCCTGTCTATGTCCGGGCGCAGGTCCCTGTCAATCTTTATGCAGATAAAATCCTTATTTAGCTGTTCCACGACCTGCGGGTCCTCGAAACTCTCCGCCGCCTGGACGTGGCACCAGTGGCACCATCCCGCCCCGGAGCTGAGGAACACGGCCTTACCCTCCTCTTTTGCCTTCCTGAATGCCTCCTCGCAATAGGGCAGCCAGTTTATCTTCTGCCTTGCGGCCTTCTGCAGGTACGGGCTTTTCTCATCTGCAAGCTTTTTCTTCATCTCATCACGTTCCCCCTTTTTCAAAAGATTATAACATCCGCATCCCTTACCGTTTGACCTCCCCTTCCCGTTTATGCTTTAATAATTCAGCACCTTTAATTTAACCCGGAGAGGTTAACAAGGTAGGAGAGCGCGTGAAAAAGCCAAAAGTCAAATTTTGCGAAGCGGACCTTCCCACAGGGGGAGGTTTTTTTTTGCCATCCAAAACAAACCCGGGAATCCCCGAACGGACTGAAATATGACAAAACAGCTCCTTGACAGCAAAGAGATAGAACGAACCCTGACGAGGATAAGCCATGAGATCATCGAGCGGAACAAGGGCACGGAAGGGCTCTGCCTGGTGGGCATACAGCGTGGCGGCGTGCACCTTGCGGAAAGGATAGCGGGAAAGATAAAGAACACGGAAGGAGCCGACATACCGGTTGGCTCGCTGGACATATCCTTTTACCGTGACGACATACGGATACGCCAGCCCTCCGTGGTCAGCCGCACCGATATGCCCTTCGACCTGGAAGGTAAAAAGGTCGTGATAGTGGACGATGTTTTTTTCACCGGCCGGTCCATCAGGGCCGCCATGGACGCCATCATGGACATGGGCAGGCCGTCGCTTGTGCAGCTTGCCGTGCTTGTGGACCGCGGGCACAGGGAACTGCCCATAAGGGCCGATTACGCGGGTAAGAATATCCCGACATCAAGGAGCGAACGCGTGGAGGTGCTCCTTAAGGAGGACGGCCATGATGACAGCGTCCTTCTTGTCCCCGAAGAAGAGGTAAAAGACAGGGCCAATACTAGAGATGAAAAGCGGCCCGGAGAAGAAAATAAGACCGGGGAGGAAAGGGAGAAAAATGGCTAGCGCAGGCGGCAGGCATCTTCTTGGCATCAAGGAGCTTTCCGCCCAGGAGATAATGCTTTATCTGAACTCCGCCGGGTCGTTCAAGGACATCCTGAAGCGGGACATAAAAAAGGTCCCGGCGCTCAGGGGCAGGACGGTCGTAAACCTGTTCCTGGAGCCTTCCACGCGCACGAGGACCTCTTTCGAGCTTGCCGCCAAGAGACTAAGCACGGACGTGATAAATTTTTCCGCCCCCTCTAGCAGCATCCTTAAAGGCGAGAGTCTGCTGGACACCGCCCTCACCGTGGAGGCCCTGGGCGCAGACATCATAATAATCAGGCACTCATCTTCCGGCACGCCGCACATGCTGTCCAGGCACCTGAAGGCACACCTCATAAACGCAGGGGACGGAACGAACGAGCACCCCACCCAGGCCCTCCTGGACGCATTTACCATAAAGGAGAAAAAAGGCGGGTTCGAGGGGTTGAAAGTTGCCATAGTGGGGGACATCATACACAGCAGGGTGGCCAAGTCCAACGTCTACTGCCTGAAAAAGCTGGGGGCGGACATAAGGCTTGTCGGGCCTGCGACACTTCTGCCGGAAGAGTTCAGTGAGCTTGGCGTGAACACCACAAGCAGCATGGATGAAGGCCTGGACGGCGCGGACGTAATAATGATGCTAAGGCTTCAGCTTGAAAGGCAGGGGAAGGGGTTTTTCCCGACCACCGCCGAATACTTCAGTCAATGGGGGCTCTCAAGGAAAAGGCTGGAAGCGGCAAAGCGGGACGCAATAGTGATGCACCCCGGCCCAATGAACCGTGGAATAGAGATAGCCTCAACGGTGGCCGATGGAGAGAACTCCGTGATACTGGAGCAAGTTACAAACGGCCTTGCGGTGAGAATGGCGGTCATGTACCACCTGGACGAGAGGAAAGATCAATGAGGATACTCATCACTGGAGGCCGCGTCATAGACCCTTCCCAGGAGTTTGCCGGCAGGGCGGACATACTTATGGAAGACGGGCTCATAAAGACGTTCGCCAGGGACAAAAAGCTGAAAGGCGAGGACCTCTCAGGACAGGACAGGATAATCGATGCGGGGGGGATGTGGGTGATCCCCGGTTTGATAGACATGCACACTCACTTAAGGGAACCCGGTTACGAGAACAAAGAGACGATCAGGACAGGCTCCCTGGCGGCCCTTCACGGCGGCTTTACCACCGTTTGCGCCATGCCGAATACCAATCCCGTAAACGACAATCCCGGAGTGACTGAATTCATACTGAAAAAGGCCCGGGCCGAAGGAAACGCGAGGGTGCTTCCCATAGGGGCGGTCACAAAAGGGCAGACGGGGGAGGAGCTTGCCCCTTTTTACATGATGCGGGAGGCGGGGTGTGTGGCCTTCTCTGATGACGGCAGGCCGGTGGCCAACCCGATAATCATGAGAAGAGCGCTCGAGTACGCCAGGGGGCTGGATGCCTTAATAATCTCCCATGCTGAAGACCCTTTGCTTTCCGATGGCGGCGTCATGAACGAGGGTCTCCTTTCCGTCACAATGGGGCTGAAGGGCTCCCCTTCGATAGCGGAAGAAGTGATGATATACAGGGACATAGCGCTCTCCGAGCTTACAGGCGGAAGGGTGCATATAGCGCATGTATCCACCATGGGCGGAGTGAGGGTGATAAGACAGGCAAAAGAGAGGGGCGTTAACGTTACAGCGGAGACATGCCCGCACTATTTCAGCCTAACTGAAGAGGCCGTAAGCGGCTTTAACACTCATGCCAGGGTGAACCCGCCTCTGAGGACCCATAAAGATGTGGAGGCCATAAAGGAAGGACTCAAGGACGGCACCATAGACATAATAGCTACCGACCACGCCCCGCACAGCAGGGCGGAAAAGATTTCAAGGCAGTTCGATGACGCTCCGCCCGGCATATCCGGGCTGGAGACGGCGTTGCCGTTATCTTTGGCCCTTGTGGAACTGGGCGTGCTTTCGGAGATGGAACTGATAAGGAAACTGACCCAAAACCCGGCAAAAGCGCTCAGAATAGATGGGGGCACACTCAGGGAGGGCATGTCCGCCGAACTGGCGATCGTGGACCCGCAGAGACGGTGCGTAGTTGAGGCCGGAGAAAACTTCATATCGCTTGGAAAAAACACCCCCTTTGACGGCATGGAGCTTAAAGGTGCGGTCATTAAAACCATTTTCAGAGAGAAGGTAATGGAATGGCAGCGGGCATGACGCAAAAAGACAAACAAGATAAAGACAGAAAAGACAAAAAAAACAAAAGAAGCGAAAAAGCCCTGCTTGTCCTCAGGGACGGCCTGGTGTTTGAAGGTTTTTCTTTCGGGGCGCCCGGCCAGGCCATAGGCGAAGTGGTCTTCAACACGTCAATGACCGGCTACCAGGAGATACTAACAGACCCTTCGTACAAAGGGCAGATCGTAACGATGACCTATACCCAGATAGGCAACTACGGCGTCAATATGGAGGACATGGAGTCCGAAAAGCCCTATGCCAACGGGTTTATCGTAAGGGAATACATGCCTATGAGAAGCAACTGGCGCTCCCACGCCTCATTGGGGGAATACCTGAAGGAAAAAGGCATAACGGCCATAGAGGGGATAGACACGAGGGCCCTCACGCGGCACCTGAGGGAAAAAGGCGCACAG
>JAKAGP010000422.1 GCA_021825785.1 Nitrospirota bacterium | reverse complement strand
AAAATGGTCTCGGTAAGGACTGCTCCGTTCAGATAGCTGCCGAAATCAAGCCCCATCACGGTCACTATCGGTATGAGGGCGTTCCTGAGTATATGTACGGCGTTCACCCGCCATTCCCCTATCCCCTTGGCCCGCGCTGTTTTCACAAAAGGCATATCCATTATATCGAGGACCATCGTGCGCGTGACCCTGGCCAGGGTGGCCGCCGAAGGAAGCGCAAGGGTGATGGCGGGAAGCAGCAGAAAACGCAGGCCCCCCGTGCCGGATGGCGGCACCAGTTTAAGGCCCAGACTGATAAGCAGCATGAGCAATAGCCCGCTGAAAAAAACGGGCACGCTTATGCCGGCTATGCTTATGGAGCTTAAAAACAGATCGGTCCTGGTGCCGCGCTTTATGGCCCCCCAGAAACCGAGGCCCGCCCCAAGCGGCGCGGCCAGGAGCATCGCGGCCAGAGCCAACTTAAACGTGTTGGGGAATTTGACCTTTATCTCCCCCAGCACTTCCTTTCTTGTCGAATAGGAGCGCCCCATTTCCCCCCTCGACAGCATCCTTACATAATCAAGATACTGGACGATGAAAGGCCTGTCCGCCCCCATCTGCTTTCTTATGGCGGCGATGACCTGGGGGCTTGCCCTCTGCCCCACCAGCGCGAGGGCCGGATCGCCGGGAAGCGCCCTGGTTAGGGAAAATGTTATGAATGTGATGCCAAGAAGCAGGAATAGGGTGATAATGATCTTTTTAATGAGATAAATCAAGAAGCCCATGCCTGTTTATTATAAACTCAAAGTTGGATTTTATGCCCGTCCCTGTCCTATAATCTTTGGATGGCATACAAAGACCTGAGAGAGTTCATAAGCGCGCTTGAGAAGCGCTCCCTGTTAAAGAGGATCACCGCGCCTGCCGACCCGGACCTGGAGATAGCGGAAATAAACGACCGGGTCATCAAGTCCGGCGGCCCGGCGCTCATATTCGAAAACCCCAAGGGCTCACGAATACCGTGCGCCGTCAACCTATTAGGTTCCCGCGAACGGATGGAGCTTGCCCTCCAAGTGGAACACAGCCTGGACGAAATAGGCGGGCGGATGCTGGAGTTCCTGGAGCCAGACATCCCGGTAAACATAATAGAAAAACTGAAGGCCCTGCCCAAGCTGAAAAGGCTTGCCGACTTCATCCCTAAATATGTAAGGAGCGGCCCCTGCAAAGAGGTGGTCATAAAGGAAAAAGAAAACCCTTCGCTGGATATATTCCCGGTGCTCAAGACATGGCCGCTTGATGGGGGCAGGTTCATAACCCTTCCGATGGTATTCACGAAGGACCCGGAAACGGGAGAGAGAAACTGCGGCATGTACCGGATGCAGGTCTTTGACAGCAACACCACGGGCATGCACTGGCATATGCACAAAGACGGGGCCAGGCATTACAGGAAGGCGGCGGCCATGGGCGTGAGGCTGCCCGTTGCCGTGGCCATAGGCAGCGACCCGGCCACGCTTTATTCCTCGACGGCCCCGCTGCCCGAAGGGATAGACGAGATGCTGCTGGCGGGGTTTCTGCGCAGCGCCCCGGTGGAGCTGGTGAAGTGCGAGACCTCGGACCTGGAGGTCCCGGCAAACGCGGAGATCGTCCTTGAGGGCTATTGCGACCCTGGAGAACAAAGGCTGGAAGGCCCCTTCGGCGACCATACAGGCTATTACAGCCTTGCCGATATGTACCCGGTCTTCCATGTCACATGCATTACCATGCGCCGCGACCCCATATACACGGCCACCATAGTGGGTAAGCCGCCGATGGAAGACTGCTTTATCGCCAAGGCAACCGAACGGATATTCCTGCCATTGATCAAAAAACAGCTTCCTGAAATAGTGGACATGAACCTTCCCATAGAGGGAGTGTTCCACAATATGGCTGTCGTCTCGATAGATAAGAGGTATCCGGGCCATGCCCGCAAGGTGATGTATGCTCTTTGGGGCCTGGGGCAGCTGGGTTTCGTAAAGACGATCATAGTGATGGACAAATGGGTGAACGTGCAGGACATGTCCGAGGTGCTCTGGAGGCTGGGCAACAATATAGACCCCAAAAGGGACGTAGTCATCGTGGAAGGCCCCCTTGACGTGCTCGAGCATGCCTCCCCCCTGCCCGCTTACGGCGGCAAGATGGGGATCGACGCGACAAAAAAGACCCCCCAGGAAGGTTTTACCCGCCAATGGCCGCCGGACATAGAGATGTCGCCGGAGATCAAAAAACTGGTGGACGGAAAATGGAAGGAATACGGTCTCTGAAACAACAAAACCCGCCTTCAAGGGGTTTTTTTATTTTTTCCCGCTTACCCGCCTTTAATTTTTTTTAGACTTTTTTTGTTTTTTTTTGCGTCCCGACGGGACGCCTTTTTACCTTCAACAGTTCCCGCTGCGGGGGGCCGGCTTAGCCATGACGGCAGAAGAAAGGCTTGCGGGGTCGAAGTAAGGGCATTTCTCGCGCCTGCATCCGTGCGGGTGCCTTGAACTCCAGGAACATTTTGGCGCCCTGTCCTCCACCGGCAGGGAGATGCCCGATGCCTCTTTAAGGAAATCCACCGCCACGTTGATGCCCGCAAGCGCATAGGCCTTGCAGCAGCTTGGCCCGGTCAGACCCAGTATCTCTGAGGCCACCCTTGTTGCGGCCTCCATCGTAAGCCGCTGCTCCATGTCCTTGCCGCACTTTGAGCCGTAAAGTATGGAGATGCAGGCGCCCATGGCGGGCACAATGCCGCAGACCCCCGTAAGCCCGCAATAACCCCCGGCCGCCTGCCTCTCCAGACGCCTGAAGGCTTCTTCCGTGTCCTCATTGGTTACCTTTACCAGCCCCTGGTTTTTCAGGGCGGACATAAATGCCCCCGCGGCGATAT
>JAKAGP010000421.1 GCA_021825785.1 Nitrospirota bacterium | reverse complement strand
TCCCAGGCGTCGGCGTGCGGGGCGATCTCAGTCTGGGCGAAATGCGCCACCTTGGCGAGGAAGGCGATCTCGGCCGGGGACAATTGCTTGCGCCAGGGCGCGGGGAAGGAATCGGAGCTCATGACGGGCTCCGAAGGATGGCGATGAGGATCAGGCTTGCAGTGTATATTATTTTGTAAAAAAGCTCTTGACTTTTAGTTTCAAGTACTGTATACTATATACTAGTATATGTATATGTATGTATATAGTATATATATAGTATATAGTATATATAGTATATAGTATATATAATATATAGTATATATATAGTATATATAATATACTAGTATAGGGGGTGGTATATTTTTATTTTTTTATACATACACATTGGGTACATCCGCCTGATCTCCGGCAGGTGGTCTTGGCCGTATTGCCCCCTGGCCCCCTCGGGTATGTGCCTTTACGATTCCCCTATTCCCAGCGGGATATGACACAATTATACCTGACTGCCTAAATATCATACACTAACAGCTAACCATATCATCCCAGTCAAGATACACTGCCCAATAAACAACCAATTCCCCTATACTACAGTGAACAAGTATAGTACATTCCCCAGTAAGAACATATACTTAGTAAAGTACAGCGGGATAGTAAAGAACATATAAAAGCCCCCATACCATAGCACTATTCTCTCCTATTTCAATACACTATAGCGCCACTATTGAACAATACGGCACTATAGTACAATGGGAAGAGTAAAACACCAAAACACCGTACAAACAGCCGATCAGCCGACCCCAGAAAAAAGTGACTGACTCCTGTTGACAGGGCCTTGCAAGGCGTGTATAAGACGTGATAGCCCCCGGTTTCCCGGCGGGCGGGCGGGCCGCCCTTTCCGGCCCCTGTCGATAGGAGATCAGACCATGCCAAAGCCCGTAACCGAAATGACCGCAGTCAAGGCCATCAAGACGTTCTTCGAGATGAACGCGAAGGACGCCATGACCGAGATCAAGGCTCTCAGCCCGGAAGAGCGAACGTGGTTCGGTACCGAATGCTGTCGTGAGCTTGGCATGACGTTGAAGACCGAGCTTACCGAAGCGAAGTGAGCCCTGGGCTTCGGCCGTTGAGCCCGAGATCAGCGGCCACCAGGGCAAACGCCAGCCTAGCCCACTGGCCGAATGTAGGAGGATCTGACCATGCTAAACCGGCAATATGGAACACCCAGGCGCGCCCCGTACAGGCCCGCAGTCTACACCAGCCGCGACGTGAGCCATGCAACTCCTCTCCTGGCTGCTCTGGCCGATCTAAGGTCTTGCGTCCAGGCTGGCCGCTCTCCCCTGCCGTTCAGGGTCTGGAAAGCCGAAGACGACAAGGCACAGAACATCCTGGGATGGATTCACAGTCGCTATGCTCGGTCAACCTACGCGGTAGCCTGCAACATCTATACGGGAATGAAGCCGTGAGCTTGGCCGCTCGGTCATACCTCGCCAGAAAGCGGAAGGAGAGAAGAGCCCGCCGTTTGTCCTGTATCTACTATATGGGCCTTGCCATTGTGGCAGGGCTAACCCTGGGCCTTATGGCCCGCATCCTAGGAGTGTAACCATGCCCGCTAAGAAGCTCTCCAAAGAGGAAAAGGCCCAGTTGGTCAAGCTCATGAACGAGACCGTGGACGCGGAAAAGCGGATTGCCGACGCGCAGAAGATCGTAGAGAGTAAGAAGCTGGAGTTGAGCGCGGTCCTGGGCAAGATCGGCAAGCTTGCCGGAACGCCCCGCGACATCATGGACCCGGACACCGGCATTAAGCTCGGTACCGCATACTCGGCAAAGTTCAAGGTCAATGGCGATTTGAAGACTCTGAAGGGGAGATGGAACAAGGAACTTGGAGACGTAACTTACTTCTTCGCTACCCAGAGCGCAGAAGACACCATCGAAGTGTTCTAACCACGGGTGAGGAAACAGGGCTCAGGGCTTCGGTCCTGGGCCTTGTTTTTTGCTTACTTGGCCCGGCCAAATATTACCAATATGATAAATGGGAAGAAAAACATAGGAAACGGAAAGCCCCTAATAGGAGCAATTCAGACTTCATCATCACAAACTAATGGGATAATAAATGGAAAGGAGGATTTATGCTAGTCCACAATAAGACCAAGGGATATATGTTGGATGTAACAGATAATGAATTGCAGGTGGAAGTTCTCACCAAAGTAAGTGCAACAAAATGTTGTGATTACTGTCACAATGTAATCAAACAGAGTGATACTACCTGCCCCAAATGCAAAACAAGATTACTTAGACAGAATAGGACTTTTGAAACAAAGGCCAAGGGAACATTCGTTCGTAATACAAATACTATTCATGATAAGACTCCAAATGGTGAATTGGAAGCAAGATTGACAGAGAGTGTACGGAAGTTTATGGTCAATAAGAAAAAACGCTACACCAACAAACAGAATGAGTATACGACATTCCTAGTTCGGGACAGAGATGTAATATATCTCTAACCGTCACAGAGCACAAACAATTTACCCAATGGTCTACGGATCATTGGGTATTTTGCATTATGAGGGAAAAGATGGGAAACAGAATTATGTGGATAGATAAGAATGGGAAACAACAGGAAACAGTGGACAGTTGTATTGCTAACCTTATTTCTGAACGCTACAAAATTAAGGAGATAGATTATTTGTATAGGTACAATTCGGATAAATGGGTTGTTGGTCCAGATAGGCAGTACAATAAGCAATATGCTAGATTGATGGCAGACCTTCTCAGACAAACACGTTGGGCAGATCTATACGGATCAATAGATGAAAGACTGGAAGTAACCATAAGGGAAGAATATAGTGATTTCCTAAAACTCTTCCTGGCTACTATTCCTAGGTATGTATGGGAACAGCCCA
>JAKAGP010000420.1 GCA_021825785.1 Nitrospirota bacterium | reverse complement strand
CAAAGATGTGGAATGGGCTGTCATGCAAATTGGCAGGCCAGCGGTCATCATCGGACATTCGATGGGCGGTTACGTGACCCAGAAATATCTTGAAGCCCACCGCGCTCCGGCGGCGGTCCTGCTGACGGCTGTCCCTCCGGTGACGGTCTGGCCGGCTACGTTCCGCGTGCTGGGCAGGCATCCCTTCAGCGTTATCAAAGCGATCGGGACTCTGAAGATGTATCCGGTGATCGAGACGCCGCAGTTGGCGCAGGATGCTCTCTTCTCGAGGGACATGCCAAAAGAAGATGTCGAGAAGCATCATGCCTGCATGCAGGACGAATCCTTTCGGGCGTATGCGGATATGCTTGGGATCAACCTCTTGCGCCCGGGGCGTGTGCAGACTCCTTTGCTGGTCATTGGCGCGCAGCAGGATGCAGTGATCGGCGCGAGCGACATCCGCGCTACGGCGCATGCCTACGGGACAGAGGCGGTGATCGTTCCAGGCGTCGCGCATGACGTTATGCTGGAAGCAGGCTGGAGGTCCGTGGCAGAGCGGATCGTGGTCTGGCTCAGCGAGCGCGGCTTGTAAAACCTGTGCAGGGCTGGTGGCCTGCCCATCCTTGCCATTCGATGCGACTCGCTGTAATATCGAAGCCATCATCATTGAACGCGAGGAAAGAGAAGGATCATGGACGTTAAATATTGGAACCAGTTCGCGCACGAGTACGATGACTTTGTGATTGACGCCTTCACCTACGGGCGTACGCATATGGTGGGGGAACAGATCAAGCGCTTTGCTGCTCCCGACCTGGACGTGGCCGATTTTGGCTGTGGGCCGGGCAAGGTGTTGCCGTTCCTTGCCAAAAAGTTCCATAAAGTCTATGCCTATGATTTTTCTGACAGGCTGCTCGAGTTTGCCCGTGAGCGTTGCCAGGGACTGGACAACGTGGAGATCGCGCAGGCCGATCTTTCGCAGCCCGTTGAGCATCTCCCGTTGGTGGACGTGATCGTCTCGCTCAACGCGGTCATCATGCCTGAACCCAAACCGCGGCTGCAATTCCTGCGCGGCATAGCCTCCCGCCTCAAGCCTGCTGGGACTTTGATCCTGAATGTGCCCTCGGTCGAATCCCTGCTCTATAGCGCCTTCCGTGAAACGGAGTGGTATCGCAAGCAGGGGCATTCTCCCAAGAAGGCCGAATTCCTGACCGACATCAGTTCGCTGACCGGGCCGCGCATGTTGGCCCAGGGCGTGCTGTACCGCGGCACCGAGCCGACTAAACATTACCTGCGCGAGGAATTGATCGTGCTGGCGCGGGATGAAATGCAGCTCGAGCTGGTCGAAATCATCAAGATGGAATATGACTGGACGACAGAGTTTGAAGTGGACGAAGTCCCGGACTGGATGGGCGACCCCTATCCCTGGGACTGGATGGTGATCGCAAAAGCCGGGGCGTGATAAAGATATGACCGAACCGTTTGCGCGCCTGCTGGATGAAGCCATCGCTTCACGCGGGACTTTATTCGACTCGCGCCATGAGGGAGCTTTTCGCCTCTTCAACGGATTTACTGAGGGGGAGCCGCATCTTTCCGTGGACCTGTATGCGGGTTCCGTTATTTTTTACAACTATGCCGCTGACGTGTCCGCAGGTATGGCGCTCGTGCAGGAGGCGCAGAGTCTTTTAAGGACGCGCCTGCCCTGGTTGAAAGCGGGCATTGTCAAGATACGCAACGCTGCCACGCGGGAGGAAAAGCGCGGCCAACTTCTCTTCGGCGAAACCCTGGATCGGAAGATCACAGAGTTTGGCGTCCGCTATGCCGTCAACCTGACCATGAACCGCGATGCCAGTTTTTACCTCGACACGCGCGGCCTGCGAAAATGGCTCATCGAGCACAGCGCCGGGAAAATCGTCCTGAACGCGTTCGCTTATACCGGCAGCCTGGGCGTGGCGGCCCTCGCAGGTGGAGCCAGCCGCGTCGTCCAGTTGGATCGCAATCGCTCGTTCCTGAATCTTGGCAAGGATTCTTATTCCCTCAACAGCTTCCCCGTCCACAAGGCAGATTTCATCGCCGCAGACTTCTTCACACAGATTGCAAAGTTCAAACGCACAGGCCAGGCCTTTGACTGTGTGTTGGTTGACCCACCGTTCTTTTCCACAACATCCAGGGGCAAGGTAGACCAGGAAAACGGCAGCGCCCGGCTGATCAACAAAGTCCGCCCGCTCATCAAGGACGGCGGCTCTCTGGTTGCCGTCAATAACGCTTTGTACGTCAGTGGCAGTGAATATATGCACACTCTTGAGTCTCTTTGTGCCGACGGCTATGTGACCATCTCAGAGTTGATCCCGGTGCCGGACGATTTTGTTGGCTTCAACAAAATCGGCATGCCCATCACCGACCCCGCGCCGTTCAACCATTCCACCAAGATCGCCGTGCTGGAAGTGCGGCGCAAAACAGACCATTTTTGATAAGACATATGGTTATACTCAAGAAACTTTCGTATCCAGGAGAAGAACATGGCACATCCTCTGGTTGACCAATTCCGCTTCACGCGTAAAGAATGGCTGCGCGGCCTCGAAGGCATCTCCGAAGAAGACGGGGCGCGGCATTTCGGGCCGATGAACTGCATCAGTTGGGACGTGGGCCACTTGGCCTGGCACGAGCAGCGTTACTGGCTCCAGCGCGCCCAGGATAAGATCATCTTCCCTCAATTGAACGAGTTGTTTGCCTACGGTGCGCCGATGAATACTCCGTCCCTGAAAGAGATGATTGAAATTTGGCATACAGTGACCGAGGCCGCGGATCCCTTCCTGGATACATTGACCACTGAGACTCTGCAAAACGATTTGCTCTCAAAAGGCAAATCCATCGGGCAGAGCATTGGTTCAGGCATGCGGCGGATGATACAAAA
>JAKAGP010000419.1 GCA_021825785.1 Nitrospirota bacterium | reverse complement strand
TTAAACCTGTATTCTCACTTTTACTTCCATTACCGTACGCCATGGCAGAACCAGCAAAAGGATTTCAGCCGCTTCCCGGGCGCCATCCTCATGACCACCAACTGCCTGCAAAAACCCGCGGACTCCTACAAGGAGAATATCTTCACCTGCGGCCTGACCGGCTGGCCCGGCGTAAAACATATCACGGGCCGCGATTTCACTCCCGCTATCGAAAAAGCCCTGGAACTGCCTGGCTTTGCGGCAGACGAAAAAGGCGTCGAGGTAATGACGGGGTTCGCAAGAAATGCCGTGCTGGGTGTTGCGGACAAGATAATCGATGCGGTAAAGGGCAAACAGATACGCCATTTCTTCCTGGTGGGCGGCTGCGACGGGGCGAAACATGGAAGGAATTATTACACTTCGTTCGTCGAGAAAACACCGATGGACACTGTTGTACTAACCCTGGCGTGCGGCAAATTCCGGTTCTTTGACAAGGACCTTGGGAACATAGGCGGGATACCCAGGCTGCTTGATATCGGACAGTGCAATGACGCATACTCCGCGCTCCAGATAGCCTTGGCCCTCTCGAAGGCCTTTGGCGTTGGCGTGAACGAGCTGCCCCTTTCGCTTGTGCTCTCCTGGTACGAGCAGAAGGCCGTGGCGATACTGCTAACGCTTTTATACCTGGGCATAAAAGACATACGCCTGGGGCCCACGCTTCCGGCGTTCATTACAAAGAACGTGCTGGACGTGCTCGTGAAGAATTTTGATATAAAGCCCATAGCGGAAACACCCGAAGAAGACCTGAGGGCCATCCTGGGTGAGGACTGCTGCCGGACGGAGGAGCCTGCGGCATAAACTGACACTACCCACATCTGAAAGGCAAAAGGGGGATTTCCCCCTTTTGCCTTCTTCATTTTTGTTTGCTGTAAGCAAAGTCCATCGTTATGCGGCCACTCCGGCGAAAACCGGCCGGTTTTATTTAGCATATGAATGAAAAGGCGGTCAGTGACTTTGGCTTTTATCCGATATCTTCATAAAGATTACATCAACGATTTCGACCGGTTTGCTGTGAAAGGATTCGCGATTTTACAACCCGGACGCCTGGGTTTGGTACGTACTCCTCGTCTGCGCGGAGTGGTCTGAAATAGCAGAGTATGCCCCCAACTCTTGCGAATGGAAAAACTGAAATCATGTCGAATATCAGTCGTAATCCTGTGTCATTACAGTATTCATTGCACAGTCAGAAAAAACAGGGGACAGCAAATCCCTCCAGACCGGGCCTTATGCATGGCTGTAAACACTTTCGAAACCTGAATTCATGCACCTGGAAAGTCAAATTTCTTCACTGTTAGGAGGAGTGGGCCAGCGTATAGCCGCACTGCGCCTGCGTTTTCCCTCAAGCCTTTGTTCCCGTGACGCTCTTGTTGGTGCGGTTTTCCTTCGGCGTTTGGGCCGTTGACAGGCTTTTTTTAGAAGTTCTACCAGGCGATTAACCGCATCCTCCCTGTTACGCTCCTGTGTGCGGAATTGACCGGCCTCAATTACCAGCACGCCATCTTTAGTCATTCGACTTCCCGCCACTACCATCAGGCGCTGCCGCACCTCTGCCGGGAGCGAGCGCGAATGAGCTGCATCAAAGCGTAGCTGCACAGCAGAAGAGACTTTATTGACGTTTTGACCACCGGGACCTGACGCGCGAACAAAGTGCATCTCAAGCTCGTCTTCGTTTATGGCAATACCGGTGGTTACTGATATCATGACGTTTATGGGCGTATCCCTCGGTTTTATGCTATTTAAGCAACCTTCTTTTTCAGTCGTTTAACAGTGATCCTTGTTTGCTTGCGAGTTTGTACGAGATCATAATTTATCTGCATCCGGAGCCACGTCTCCGCCGTACCTCCGAAAGCTTTCTCGAAGCGGATCGCCATTTCCGGCGTGACGCGGCTGTGGCCGGTAACAACCCTATGAAGCTGCTGACGTGTAATCTGGAGTCCCTCAGCGGCTTCTGCAACGCTTAGATGAAGTTCGTCAAGACATGCCTTAACCAGTTGGCCCGGGTGAACAGGGTTTTTCATCTCCATAGGTTTTCCTCCTTTAATGATAGTCAATAAAATCCACGTCAAAAGCGTTCCCATCTTCAAACTTGAAAATAATACGCCAATTCGCACGTACAGTCACTGATAAAAAACCTTTCAATCCTCCCTTAAGGGGATGTAGGTTAAAGCCGGGCAGGTTCATGCCCTCGATCTCTTGTGCGGCGTGCAGAGTCGAGAGAATAAGCCTTATCCGATCCAACATTTCAGGAGGTAGTTTACCGCCCTCATCATCCTGGAAAAATTGTCGCAATCCTTTATGCCGGAATGTTTTTATCACTTGTTCTATTGTAAACTGTAAATTAACATTTTACAAGTCTCCGGCCATGGCTAGGACGCGACAATTGTTGCCCTTATAGCCCGTCATGAGCGCATTCGCAGGGCAGGCGGTTTTCGTCCAGGACCTATCAGCGGCGCGGGACGTCTGGTCTTAGCTGACTTCGCCCTCTAACTGCGCTGGCAGGTAGCCCAACATTATGCGTATTACCGGAAGAAACTAAATCCTCAAAGGGCGCAAGGGGTGGCTGTAGGGGCGGGGTTTCCCCGCCCTGTTTTTTCTTTCCGCAACAGAATCTAACTATGTAATAATTAAAGACTTTTCACATATTGCAAGTGCCTTTGCAGAAAAAGTCGAAAATCAATTTTCGTTAGAGGCCTTTGACGCACCGCTCAGCCTGAGGAATCTCTTCCGCAAACCGGTGCCCGCTTCCGGGCGCTCCGGCGCTCACCCGATCTGGATTTTCACCAGCGAAACGGTGCAACTTTCAGGACGCACATTCTGGGAAATTATAACAAAAAAAACGAAGGAGCCCGGTTTT
>JAKAGP010000418.1 GCA_021825785.1 Nitrospirota bacterium | reverse complement strand
AGTTGAGCCTGGATGAGTTTGTCGAAGTCGCCCGCGTACCGGTGGAAGACATGGAACAGAAATACGTTTTGCAGTATCTCCTGTCGATTTCCATCATAGCGGCGGATATCTGCTTTGCCGACACGCTGCATTGCCGCTACCCGTTCCTGGACCCGACTGAGCACTGCGTTGAGAACTTCCTCGGCGGATGCCCCAGGGGCGGTGCCCCCGATGATGACATCGAGGTCATCGCGTGTCTTGCCAAAAGGATTGGCAAAAGCGGCCCGTGCTACTGTTTCAAGAAACGTCCAATCATCGCCTGTTGCTTTCTTTTTGCTATTCATACATAAAATGTACTGCTAGTATTCAAATTATGTCAAGTAAAGGTTAACAATAGTTTTGGCAACCTATGCGCCACTTCTCCAAAAATCAACAATAACAGCACATTGAATATTAGGCGACCTTGGGCACATTCCCTGTAATTGCAGAAACATCTAGCGTCAAGCTGCAATGAAAGGGGATGGATAAATGGGCATGTTGTTGCCGATAACTACTGCTGTCATCATCTGGGGCTTTTCCTGTAAGGGAGCTGCTGCTATGGAGAATCAGAAGCGAATCATAGACATGCATTGCCACACCGCCGGGATTGGCTCCGGTGGGAGTGGATGCTTCGTTTCTCCGGCCTTACGGAACAGCTGGAAGTACCGAATCTACTTGAGGGCGTTCGGAGTCACGGAAAAAGAAATATTGAAAGACGGTGACAGGCTGATTCTGCGTAAACTTTCGGAGACACTGGCCCAATCGAAGAGAGTTGCCAAGGCAGTAGTACTGGCAATGGACGGTGTGGTGGATGACAAGGGAGAACTGGACAGAACGAGAACAGAAATATACATTCCCAACGAATTTGTAGCCACCGAAGTTCGCCGTTTCCCGAACCTCCTGTACGGCGCCAGCATCAACCCGTACCGTAAGGATGCCATCGAGCGGTTGGAAAAGGCAGCCGCTGACGGTGCAGTACTGATCAAGTGGCTTCCATCCATCCAGCAGATCGATCCGGCCGACGAAAGGCTGGTTCCATTCTACCTACGGATGAAAGAGCTGGGATTGCCGCTTCTTACCCATACCGGAGAAGAAAGCTCCTTCACCTGGACCCGCGACGAGCTCGGAGATCCTGACCGGCTACGATTGCCACTCAAGCTCGGTGTAACGATTATCGCCGCCCATGCAGGCAGCAATGGCCGCAACAATGGCGAGAGCAATCACGACCGCTTTCTGCGCCTGTGCGGCGAGTTTCCAAACCTCTACGCCGACATTTCCGCGCTGACTCAACTCAATCGCCTCGGCCATCTACCGCGTCTTCTGAAACATCAGGAGTTGCACAAGCGCCTCCTTTACGGAACCGACATGCCTCTCCTCAATACAGGGATAATCTCTCCCTATGCATTTGCCTTCCGACTCTCGATCCGGCAGATGATCAGCATTGCCGGGATCGCAAATCCGTGGGACCGGGACGTGGCGCTTAAGGAAGCGCTTGGAGTGACACAAGAGATATTTGACTACAGCTTTGTGTTCTTTCACCAAGGAGGCCGGTCATGAATAATAACTCTCTTTTCAAAAGTCTTGGCTGGCTGAACCTGACCCAGTTCCTTGGCGCGCTCAACGATAACATTCTGAAGCTGCTGATAATCTTCTACCTGATCAAAATCCAGGGGGCCGAACATGCCGGGGCCATAACTGCCTTTACCGGCGCTGCATTTGTCCTTCCATTTCTTGTCTTTTCCGCGCCTGCCGGGTGTTTGGCCGATCGCTTCACAAAAACGAACCTCATCGTAGCTATCAAACTCGTTGAAGTGGTAGTGACTGTCCTTGCGGTAATTGCCCTTTTCCTTGGTTTCCAGTATGGCCTTTATGTAGTGGTTTTCCTCATGGCAACCCATAGTGCTGCCTTTGCCCCCGCCAAATATGGCGCTATACCGGAACTCGTTGACAAGGAGCAACTGTCCCAAGCTAACGGCTTTATCGAATCGTGCACTTTTCTGGCAATCATCGTCGGGACTGCGCTCGCCTCCTTGCTGGCACAACTCGCAGCAGGACGGACCTGGCTTGCCGCTGTCGCATGTCTTGCAGTCGCTTGTGCCGGGCTCTGGTCTGCCGTCAGGATGAAAGCTACGGATGCCAGAGATCTCAACCGTACGATTTCCTTCTTACCAACTGAAATACTGAAAACGTTACAGGGCATACGAGGAGACAACCACCTCATGCTGGCCATCATCGGGCTCGCGTATTTCATGTTCATCGGTGCCTTTGCCCAGCTCAATCTGATCAGCTATGGGATTGAGCGGTTGGGGCTGCCCGAGGTACAAAGCGGCTATCTCTTCCTGGCAGCGGCTCTTGGCATCGGTATCGGCTCACTCTTGGCGGCAAAACTTTCAGGACGGGATGTGGAATTCGGCCTCGTTCCTGTCGGAGCCGCAGGTCTTACTCTGGCTCCAGTAATGCTCCATTTCGCCCCCAACAACCTGATCATCTGTCTGGCCATCATCGTGTTCTTCGGTATCAGCGCCGGCTTCTTCAGTTTGCCGCTCCAGACATTCATCCAGTTTCGTGCCGACCCGACGAAACGCGGGGAAATCCTGGCAGCTTCCACTTTTGTCAACTGGGTGGCAATCTTGGCCGCGTCAGGGTTTACCTGGCTGTTCAGCGGACCGCTCGGCCTGACAGCTGCCCAAGGCTTCAGCGTGATCGGCGCAATGACCGTGATCCTGACGTCTCTCTCTTTCTGGATTCTCCCTGATTTTTTGCTTCGGTTCATTGCCCTCATTGCAATGCGGACGTTCTATCGTATCCGGATCATCGGCGGGGAGAACCTTCCGGTTGACGGCCCGGCACTGCTTATTCCGAACCATGTCACCTGGG
>JAKAGP010000417.1 GCA_021825785.1 Nitrospirota bacterium | reverse complement strand
GAATTTTTGGGTGCGGCATTTATTACATCCGTAGCGGCGATGATCGCGCAGGTTTTTTTACCTTGAAAAGAAAGAGCGAAAAATGGCAGGACTACTAGTAAATTTAAACGCGCTGGTCACAGGACTGTTTCTGCTGGCCGCCTTCGGAATTGTGGCAATGCGGCAGGCCAGGGGATGCCTGAACCTTTTTATTGTACAATCATTGCTCCTTGCAGCGTCTGCTGCGCTTTTGGGTTTGCGTTTTCAGTCTGTGGATCTTTACGGTGTCGCGCTAGTGAACCTCATCAGCAAGCCGATTATCGTTCCGTGGCTTCTGCGAAGGACCTCACCTGCGGAAATCTATACCCGTCGCGAGGTAGACCAGGCGCTGAACATCCCGACCGCTCTGCTTATCGCCCTGGCTCTGGCGATTTTGGCCTATTTTCTGGGGCTTCCGCTTCAGAACTCCGTTACGCCGGAATTTCGCGGCCCGAATGTGCCGATCGGAATAGCGGGTCTGCTCTTGGGCGCGTTCACGATCACGGTGCGGCGCGAGGCGGTGCCTCTGCTTATTGGCCTGTTGGCCATGGAAAACGGCGCATTTTTATGCGGCATTTCCGTCTCCCGCAATTTACCTCTTCTGGTCGAGCTGGCAATCGCGACTGACGGCCTGATAATAGTTTTTATAATGGGAGTGTTGACCCGAGCTGTCCAAAAACAGATCGGCACTACGGCAGTAGGGGATCTCGCGGCTTTAAAAGAGGCCCCGGCCGAGTCAGCGGAAAAGGAGGGGACAAAATGAGTATCCTTATCATTTTGCTGCTTCCTTTGATTGCCGCGGCTCTCGTTGCCCTCCCGTTCAGAAAATCCTGGGCGGCAGGCGTAACGGTTGTGTCCTCGGTGGCGGTTTTGGTCCTGGCCGCGCGCATTGCCTGGATGGTTTCCCAGGGCGGGACCGTTACGTCCGGTCTGAAAGCCGGGGTCCTCAAATGGATTTCTGTGGACAGTTTAAGCGCGCTGATTTTGTTGCTTATCGCCTTTGTTGGGGCAACTGCGGCCATTTTCTCCGTTGGTTATATGGCGCATGGAAATTACAAGCCGTGGAAACTACGAATTTATTACGCCAATTACAACCTGTTTCTTTTTTCGATGCTGGCCATTCCAGTTCTCGCCGAGCCCACGCTGGTGTGGATTGTCGTCGAATTGACGACGCTCGCTTCGGCGCTGCTCGTCTCATTTGAGAACACGCGCGAGGCGCTGGAAGCTTCATGGAAATATGTGGTGCTCTCATTAATGGGCGCGGGAATGGCGCTGTTCGGGTTTCTTCTCCTGTTTGCCGCAATGGAGGCGTCTGGCAGCAAGGAAGCCTACACCTGGAGCGGTCTAGTTAGCGCTGCGCACACAATGCCCCCGGTCTTATTGCAGTTTGCGTTTCTGCTGATTTTAATCGGACTTGGGACCAAAGCCGGACTAGTCCCGATGCACACGTGGCTTCCGGATGCGCACAGCCAGGCACCGTCACCAGTCTGCGCGCTTCTTTCCGGCGTCGAGACCTCGGTAGTCCTTTACGTGATCTTGCGGATGTTCCCCATAATGCAGGCCGCTCCTAATTCTCATGCAGAAACTTGGGCAATCGTAATTGGCCTGCTCTCAGTTGGCACGGCCGCTTTTTTGCTTATGCAGGTGACCGATTACAAGCGCATGTTCGCTTTCTCCACCGTGGAACATATGGGTATTATATTGACTGCCGTAGGACTGGGCGCGGCGGCAAATTACGGCGCGGTGCAGCAGATCGTCAGCCATTGCGTGACCAAATCATTTTGCTTCTTTGCGGCCGGTGCGGTATTGCTGTCGATCGGAACAAGGGAGATTGCAGCCGTGCGCGGGCTTATCCGCCGGTCTCCTGTGGCGGGGGCCGCGCTCGTTTTCGGGGCGCTGGGCATAACCGGAGCGCCGCCACTGGCTGTTTTTTTAAGCGAATTCTCTATCCTCAGGGCTGGTCTTGCGCAAAGACATTATCTGGCGACCGGACTACTGGCAGTCTTCATCGTAATCGCCTTTTTCGGTATCATGATGCATGTCAACCGCATGGTCTTTGGAGCACAGGAAACCGAACCTGATGTGGGATCGCAGGATGATAATTTCGCTCATTCCATACTGGCGGATAAATTTCACCTGCCTTTCAGCTGCGGGCTGGCGCTGGTCCTAGCCGCCATTCCCGTGCTGGTATTTGGTATCTACATTCCCGGACCACTCGCAGGCTTGCTGGCGCAAGCAGCTGATGTTTTAACCAAGTGAGGCCAAAAAAGAAGAAGGAAGAGCAATGAACCTTTTCGAATTAAAAAAACAAATTGAGGAGCGGTGGCCGGATCTGGCGCTGTGCAGCCTTGACGCCCAGAATTCCATTTGCGAAATCATTATTGCCAACCCTGATCTTCCTGAGCTTTGCAGATGGCTCTTTGAACGCGAGTTCAGTTACGCCGGTCTGATTGTCGAGGAGGGGGCCAGCGAATGGCGGTTGCGTCATGTCTTTTATGACAGGATCGGCTGGATCCATGTCCTTGCGAGGGCGCCGCTTACGGAAAAGGTTTTTCCGAGCATTGTCAAATTTGTTCACGCGGCGGACTGGCATGAGCGCGAAGCTGAGGATTTGTTCGGGCTTATTTTTGAGGGCCACCCCCGTTTAGGCGATTTCGTTCTTCATGATGACGCCTGGCAGGAAAATGTGGACCCTATGCGTCGCCATTTCGACCTGCATTCGGCGATGCTTTACCGCAAACCAAGGACCGACTGGCGACCTCATCGCATAGTCCGGGAGCCGGGCGCGTTTGTGATGCCCATCGGGCCAAAATTTTCCGGCGTGACCGAATCGGTCCATTTCCTGCTCGAAACGGTGGGTGAGGATGTCATACGGTTTAC
>JAKAGP010000416.1 GCA_021825785.1 Nitrospirota bacterium | reverse complement strand
GGCTGGAGGGTCGGCTTCTGCTCGGGAAACAGGGAGCTTGTGGGCGCGCTCATAAAGATAAAAAGCTACCTGGACTACGGCATGTTCCAGCCCATACAGATCGCCAGCATCGTGGCCTTCCGCGGGGCCCAGGACTGCGTGGAGCACTACAGGCAGACCTACCAGTCCAGGAGAAACGTCCTTATAAAGAGCTTGAAGGCGGCGGGATGGGACATAGAGCCGCCCAAGGCCACGATGTTCGTATGGGCCGGCATCCCGGAGCCCTTCAGGCAGATGGGCTCGCTTGAGTTCTGCAAGTTCCTGATAAAGGAGGCCGGGGTCGCCGTCTCCCCCGGGATCGGGTTTGGCGAGGGCGGCGAGGGATTCGTGAGGTTCGCCCTTGTTGAAAACGAGCACCGGATAAGACAGGCGGCCAGGGGGATCAAGAAGGCCCTGAACGGCAAGGCGTAAATACACCCTGCCTAAAAGCCTTCGGTTTTTTGTGAAATCCCCTCCCGGCGGGGAGGGGATTAAGGATGATGGTCTTTTAGCCTGCTTTAGACCCGCGGCTTCGCCAGCACCTCGAGCACTCTCAGCTCCAGAAACCTCTTTGAGACGGCGGACCGGACCAGCAGCACCGTATCGGCCCCCCTTGCCGTCCCGGCGACGGCAAGCACTTCCTCCGCCTCCGGGATGAGCCCGGCATCGGCGGCCATCATCACTATCTCGCAGGCCACCTTCGAGCCTTCTCCGAAGCGTTTCAGGGACTGGGCTATTATCATCGTTGGATAGATGCCCTGGAACTTGTGGTTCAGGGACGTCTCAAGCGAATGGGTGAGCATCGGCCCGGTGAAGATTTTTATCCCCAGGGACTCTATCTTCTGCCTGGTCTCCCGGCTTACGGATGTGGTGTTTGGCTCCTTGAAGCCCATGGAGTGCGTCACCGCCACTATGTTCACGCGCGAGTCCCGGAGCGCATCGCCCATGGCGATGGCCGTCTCTCCGGTCGTCGTGGCAAGGACTATATTCCTGTATCCCTCCGTCTTCACTGCCTCTTTCACAACCGAGACGCAATCGGCCGTATTGTCGCGGCCGGGCTTTTCGAAGTAAACGGTCTTTTTTATGATCATCGAATGAAGCCTCCTTTCGCGGGCAAGATGGTTTCCAGTCCCCAGCGGCTATTATACTTGAACCGGTTTGCGCGTTGAAACAATAAGGTTGTCAAACAGTTATCGCGCTTTTGTTTTGTGGTAGAATTGAGAAACACAAGGGAATCATGAAAAAGCAGAGGGGGTGCAGATGATCAGGAAGGCTGTGTTTCCGGCTGCCGGACTTGGCACCAGGTTTTTGCCGGCTACGAAGGCGTCCCCGAAAGAGATGCTGCCGCTTGTGGACAAACCCCTTATCCAGTACGCGGTTGAAGAGGCAAGAAACTGCGGGATAGAGGAGCTCCTGATAATCACCGGAAAGCAGAAGCGCGCCATTGAGGACCATTTCGACTCCGCCTACGAGCTTGAGGACGCGCTGACGAAGAAGGGGAAAAAAGAACTGCTGGAAATGGTGCGGAAACTGAACCATATAAACTTTGCATACATAAGACAGAGGGCGCCCCTGGGGCTTGGCCACGCGATACTCTGCGCCAAGCCCTTCGTGAAGGTGGAACCCTTCGCCGTGCTTTTAAGCGATGACGTGATAGACCCTGAAAACAGCCTGCTCGCGGATATGATAAGCATAGCCGCCCGGAAACAGGCGCCCGTGGTGGCCCTTGAGAGCGTGGCAGCGGAGGACGTCGAAAAATACGGGATCATAGAAGGCGAGGCCGGGGCGGATGGCGTCTACAGGATAAAACGCCTTGTGGAAAAACCGAAACCCAGCGAGGCGCCCTCCAGGCTCGGCATCATAGGCAGGTATATACTTACGCCCGACATTTTTGATATACTCGAAACCCTCCCCGCCGGCAAGGGCGGGGAAGTGCAGTTGACCGATGCCCTAAACAGGCTTGCCGGCCTCAGGCCCGTCTACGGGTATCTGTTCAACGGCAAACGCTATGACGCGGGCGACAAGCTCGGGTTTCTCCGGGCCACCGTGGAGCTTGCGTTGAAAGACAAGGTGTTGAGCGCGGGTTTCAGGGAATTTCTAGTCGGGCTCATGAAGGATGAATTTTCTTCCCTCCATTCAAGGCCCTGACGGGAGGAAGCCCCTGCAGGGGCGCGGTGAACGGATAGCTGGCGTGTTCTCCCGCGGCTGCGCGGGGAGCAAGCGATTGAATATGATAAAAAACTCCTTACATAGGGTTCCCGGGGCAAGCCGCAGGGAATCTATAAAGAGGGGCAAATGTCCGGATTGAAAGAAAGCGACTTGGAAAACAGCGAAACCAGGGCAGGCGACGTATCCAAGCTTGTAAAGGAGCCGGAAATCCCGGATGTGCTTGCCGTTCTGCCCATAAGGGACATAGTGGTGTTCCCTTACATGATAATCCCGCTTTTCGTGGGCAGGCAGATATCGATAAACGCCATCGAAAGCGCGCTGGCGGGAAACCGCATGGTGCTTCTGCTTACGCAGAAGGACATGAGCGTCGAGACGCCTGAGACGGGCGATCTTTACCGCGTTGGCACCGTGGGGCTCATAATGCGGATGCTGAAGCTGCCCGACGGAAGGGTAAAGATACTGGTGCAGGGGGTCACGAAGGCCCGCGCGGAGGAGTTCGTCCAGGTTGAGCCTTTTTACAAGGCCAGGGTCGAAAAGATAAAGGAGGAGAAGGCGGGCGAGCTCACCATAGAGATAGAGGCCCTTGTAAGAAACGTGAAGGAGCAGCTCGACAAGGCGGTATCGCTCGGCAAAAACATAATCCCCGACGTCCTCGTGGTGATAGACGGCCTGAATGAGCCGGGCAGGCTGGCGGACCTGATAGCATCGAACCTGG
>JAKAGP010000415.1 GCA_021825785.1 Nitrospirota bacterium | reverse complement strand
GCGCAATGCGGGTGTAGCTCAGCTGGTAGAGCACAACCTTGCCAAGGTTGGGGTCGCGGGTTCGAATCCCGTCGCCCGCTCCAGATTCAGATCGCGCCCCTGGGCAGTTTTTTGTTTTTTGTTTCAGACGAATAAATATCCGGGCACTCAATGGATATCGCGCGTAACCCCGAAGGGCAAGCGAGCGAATGTGACGGACCAAAAGTTCCCTGCATTCGATGCCCGACCCGAGGGAATACATAGCAAATATCCGTTTTCAGACAGGCGTAATCCCGGCGGCGTACCCAAGTGGTAAGGGAGAGGTCTGCAAAACCTCGATGCAGCGGTTCGAATCCGCTCGCCGCCTTTTTCTTTTTGTTCCCATTAGCCATTAGTCAAATAAGACATGGCCGTTCAGGTCAGGTCTGAAGCGATCAAGAGTTTTGCAACCCCTTTTAAAAAAAGGGGTTGCCTTAAAAAACCTGTTTTAGCTATGATATTCGGGATAGAATTCGGGCATGAAAAAGCAGTTTTTTTTGGTTTTAATCCTGTTTTTCCTCATACCGGTTGCGATGGCGCGCCTGGCCTCAGCTGCCGGGCCCGCCGCTTTACTGAATACACCCGCTTCACTCAACACTCCGTCCGCGGTACTTAACGCACCAGCGATAATCTCCATAAAAAAACTTAAAAAACCCCTGGACACCGGCAACCAGGCCGGGGAAGAAAAGAACAAAAACACACCCGATGTAACAGCTGCCCTGCATTTTCAGAATGCGGTCAACCTTATGAAGTCCGGCGATTACAAGCAGGCGCTTTCCGAATTCAGGGCATCCCGTGCGGGCCTTCCGTTCCTGGATGATTACGTATGCTTCTATGAGGCCAGGATGTGCTGGGACATGAAAGACCCGGGACGCGCCGCAGGCTATCTGAACGAATTATTGAAAAACCATCCCCGGACCCCCCTGGCAGCCAAGGCAAAGCTCATGGCCATAAGCATGGCCACTGATAAAGACACTCTCATACCGATGCTTGAGGACTTCACAAGGCGCTATCCCGGCCACGACGGCATGGAACTCCGGCTTGCGCAGCTTCTCATGGAAAAAGGCAAGACGGGACCATCTGATAAGATGCCGGCTGATATCATACAGGCCAATAAGATAGAGGCCGGGAAGATACTGGAAAATATCTATGTCCGGGCCGGTAATCTCTCCGCTGAGGCCCTGGCGGAGCTTGGAAGGCAGCCCACTCTGGAGGAAACGCTCATGAGGGCGGAAAACCTTCTGAGAAGCGCCCATCCGCGCGAGGCGGAACATGAACTCCTTTCGATGCCTGACGACCCCGGCTACCTCAAAGACAAGATGGATCTGCTAGGTGGGGCCCTTTTCATGCAGAAAAGATACAACGAGGCGGCAGACGTTTATTCCAGTGTGGCGGACACCTACAAAGCCGCAAGAGCATATTACAGGGCGGGTAACGAGGATAATCTCAAAAAAGCGATCGATGAGCTTTCAAGCGCCAATGACAGGAAGGCTTCCTATCTGCTATTGGATCTTGCCTCGATCGAAAGGAGAAAAGACAATAATTTTGCGGGGGCGATCCTGGAGCTTAAGGAAGCCAGTGAAAAATATCCATGGATCGCGGAGGATGCCATGTGGGAGACCGCGTGGCTTTACTACGTGCAAAAAGATTACAAGGACGCGGCGCGCATCTTCTCAAAACTCTCCAATCTTTACGATGAGCCGGAATATCTCTACTGGCAGGCCAAAAGCCTTGAAGGCCTCGGTGGGACCGCAAACGCCGGCCACGCCCAGGACATATACCGGAAACTGGTCAGTGAGGATGAGGGTTATTATTCTGTCCTGGCCTCCTTAAAGACGGGCATCCCCATAAAAGAGGAGGTCCTTCCGGAGCAGGCCGTGCGGCAGTTGAAAAACTCCGCGGCGCTCATGAGGTTCAAAGTGCTTATGACGGCCGGATTGAGGAACGAGGCCCTTTCGGACCTGGCCTACGACTCCAGGAACTGCATGAACAGAAACACCCTGATATGGATCGCCAACCAGCTGAAAAAAATGGGGGCATTCAGGAACGCGATCGCGGTTGCAATGAGGCTGCCGGAGGACATGCAGCCAAGAAACGTTTTGTATCCGCACGCCTTTTGGGGGCGCATAGAGAAAGACTGCTCCACCACTGGGCTGGATCCGTACCTTGTCCTGTCCGTTATGAGGGAGGAAAGCCGCTTTGATCCGCAGGTGTGTTCCCGGGCGGGCGCAATAGGACTTATGCAGCTCATGCCCCAAACGGCCAAAAAATACTCAGCCCCTTTGCGCCTCGTCATAAAAGACAAAAAGAGCATTTACAGCATAAATGCGAATGTCGCCCTGGGCACCTTCTACCTGAACAAGCTGTATAACGATTTCAGGGCCATCCCCCCCACCCTGGCGGCCTACAATGCCGGAGAGGCGGTGGTCAGGAAATGGCTGGCAGAGGGGAATTACGCCTCCTTCGATGAGTTCGTTGAAGACATCCCATACGGCGAGACAAAAAATTACATAAAGCGTATAATAACCACCTATTACAGGTACGGCGGTGAAGAGGCAACTAAGGACTTCTTCCTCGCTGACAAAACGGGAAATCCCTGAACGGAAACGGCACATGTCTGAAGAACATAATTTATTCGGCGCCCGGGAGGGGCAAAAAACGCCGGGAAACGGCAAGGAGGTCAAGGAGTTGGAAACGTTGAAAAACCTTGAAACACAGATATCCGGAGCCATTGAGAAGATAAGGCTCCTTAAGGACGCCAAGACGGCCCTGGAAAAAAGGGTAAGCGAGCTGGAGTCCACGTTGGACAGCAAAAATGAGGAACTGCTCCGCGTAACGGGCGAGAAAAACAGCATCAGGGACCAGATCGAAGGGCTTTTGAACGAGCTGCAGAACATTGAA
>JAKAGP010000414.1 GCA_021825785.1 Nitrospirota bacterium | reverse complement strand
TTTTTCAACGCTACAGCGCTGAAACAGAAAAGCTTTGAAGTGCGCCGCGCTGACCGAGACTTTCAACCTATGGATTCCCTGAAGCTGGAGGAGTTTGATCCCGATAAAGGGAAATACACAGGCCGTTACATATACGTGGTCATATTGGCTATTTATCGGGATATACCGGGCCTTCTGGCTGACTATTGCGCGATGGAAGTTCGCCGCATAACCGAGGTGCAGATAGAGGAGTCAGTCTAATGCACGAGGCCCCAAAGTTCACCAAAGAGCAGGCGATGTATTTACAGGATGCCATTATCAACGCGCTTACGCCCGCGTACACGGTTTTACAGATGATGGATATCGCTCTTTCCGGAGGTCAGTACCAGGCCATCCTGAAGCTTGGCCAGGACGCGCAGAAGCGCCTGAAGGATGCCGCCCTCCTGCTGCAAAAACAGCTTCAGCTTGAGGACCAGGTGCAACCCGGCCCGGAGCATTGCGGGTTCCGCTATACGCTGGAGCAGCTGGGCCCTTACAAGGCCAGTTGCAATCACACGGACAATCCGACGCATGTATGCAGCGCAGGCCTCTGCCCGCTGGATAGGTATTTTGGGAGGCCGGTAGTTACCGCGAAGCCTTTCTGCGATGAAAAACCGCCTACGGCTTGCGAGTTTCAGCAGAATATAAGCGGCCTTTCACCGTTCATTTTTTGCAGCCACCCGGATGCGAAAGAAGGGGCCGCTTGCCCACGCAAGAGCACTTTTATCAACCTGGATTCCCCTGAGAAGCCAGAGAAAGAGAAGGAGGCGTAGATGCAGAACTGTGCATATCACCCCAAGGAAGGCGTGTCCTACGCTTCGGCAGAAATCGGGATGTGCAGACTGGACGTGCCGGAGAAGGGTGATAAATGAACTGCCCGATATGCAACCATCCCATTGATGCCCACACCTCAATTACAGGGGAATGTCGCCCTGTACCCGGCGATGTTTCCATCTGTTTTTATTGCGGGAATATCTTTGTTTTTTCAGAGGCCCTCGAATTGCGCGACCCAACCCCCAGCGAGTGGGTAGAGATTAATGCAAACGAATTAATCCAGCGTACCAGGGCGCTGATAAGATCGAGGTGAAAATATGAGAGCTATTTCTTTATGGGAGCCGTGGGCGTCTGGCATATTCACAGGCGCAAAGAGGTTTGAAACGCGGTCCTGGCCTACTAAATATCGGGGACCTCTGTTGATCTGCGCTGCTAAAGGTGGTTTATCTAAAGGTGAATTATTGGCCTTCTTAAGTTGCTGGGATTGGCAGGGTGCTCTAGCGCCACTGAAGGGGCGCCCTCTTGATTTAACCTTTCATTCATGGCCTGGTGTGGACGTTGAAAATCTTTTCTTTGGGAAAGCGGTAGCTATTGTCGATTTAGCTGACTGCATTCCCACTGACAAATTGACACTTGCTGAAACGGCAATAGAGCACCATTTTGGTGATTTCAGCCTCGGCCGTTTTGCTTGGAAATTGGAGAATTTACGCCCGCTTAAAACCCCATTCCCTGTTAAAGGAAGGCAGGGCTTTTTCAATATTCCTGATGTTGATATCGCTTTCAAGGGCTTCGGCTCGATAACGAGGTGCTGGTAAATTGCCTGACCAGCTCCTGATAGACTTCAGCGCCCCGCAGATCAATCCGCGCAGGCACTATTCGCGCGTGGAGGACTCGGAGCCCCTCCAGCGGCTTCTGCGCCTGCTGATGGACGGTAACTATCACAGCCCTAGGGAAATGAACCATGTGGCAGGCGTGGAATGCGCTACCGCGTGGCTTCAGGCCCTGAAAGACCCACGCAACGGCTGCTATATAAAAAAACTATGGATATTGGCCGGGCCGCTGGGAAAGGGCCACTACGAATACCGCCTGGAATACCTGCCGCCCAGGCTGAAAGAATTTATGGAGGGAAACCGGTAATGAATTCTTATTGCCCATGCTGCGGCAGTTATATAGGCCCTACCAGGCTATGTGGAGGCATCCAGGGCGTGCCGCTGCCAACTGCCGTTATAGTCATGGACAGCCGATTGGTCAGCCCTATAACCCTAATTGATAACAGATCGCTCACTGAGGACAATGCCGCCCTTCTAAACCGTATATCGCTGGAGCTATTTGAGCCTGAACCAGACTCTTACTGGCTGAGGATCGAGCGCATTCAATATATACGGTCCACCTGGAAACACCAGCGCCCAGCACTCCTAAACACGAAGCATGTACATATAAATATGTACTTCCGGCCCCGGCGAATGATGGTGCCGATATCCGGCTGGCTAGGCAGAAAAGGCTATAAAAGGAGGACCGGCAAATGAGCCTGGACTGGATAAAGGAACTGGGGGATGTAAGCGATTTGCTGGATAAGGACAGCGCGCTGATAGCCAATCATTGCGGCATGGATACCCTGCTGAGCCTTTGGGAGAAGCTGCCCTCTATTACCTTATATATAAGTGCCAAGCCCCTCCAGGCCGCGCAGAAACGGTACATCCGCGCCCATTTCGAGCCAGGCAACGCAAAGCAACTGGCCGCGCTGCTCGGAGTAAGTGAAAGGTTTGTTTACGAGGCCGTCCAGACCACAGAACCGGCCAACGATCCGCGCCAGGGTAAATTACTTTGAGGGGCAAACCGGCGCGCCGCCACAAAACCCGGTTTAACTTCCATTTTTTACCGCTTTTATTCCGGTCTAATTAATGCGTGAATTCACTCATTTAGCAGGCCGCCACTACAAGGAACCCCTGATTTACTGCAAAAGCGGGTGTAAAAAGTGGTAAGAATGTGGTATTTACTGCAAAGGCGGCAATCGCGCCTCCAAATTCAAATTCCTTCAATCAATCAATAACTTATCTGCTTTTTACAATCTTTTCCGCACTGCAAAACTACCTGAAAAATTATAGATGCAGAGAAGATATCCTTAATGAGCTA
>JAKAGP010000413.1 GCA_021825785.1 Nitrospirota bacterium | reverse complement strand
TCCATTTTTTCTTCATTTTCAGCCGCGGGGCTTATTTTTAAATATTGTTGTCCATAATATTATTGTATGGTTTTTAGTTCCAAATTGCTTATTGAGCCCATGCGGCCCGGAGAAGATCTGGAGCATTATTGCGCCAGCAGGTCAAAGGAATTCCACGGGGACACGGTGAGGCACGACGGCACGTTCGTATTCGAGGGGCACATCCTGCCCGTGGTGAGGGATATCAAAAGCCTGGTGCTGCCCCACAAGGAGAAAATCGCGGGCTCCGCCGGGTACCTGCACGATTCGCCCGAGGACACCGGGTTCGTGGAAGTCGTCAATCCTTTCGCACGCGAGGAACTGAAAACGCTCAGGACGGATTTGGCTGAAATGGACCGCCTCCTGTCCATATTCGAGCGGTCCCCGGACAACGCGGACCTCGGGAACATATTCGCCAAGGGCAACAACATAAAGGCCGGGATAAGCTCGAACCTCCTCAACCCGCTGAATTTCCAGAAGCGCAGGAAGGACATCGTTTATGTCAACCAGCTCCTGAAAAACGCCAGGGAGGAGGGCGAGCAGGTCTGCTACATCGTGAACAGGGTCACGCGCAGGCCGGGCCTGCCGAAATACCTCTATATTACCTATTCCAGCAGCGTGTTCGCGCTTCCGTCCGCGGACAGCCCGCATTACGGCGACGCGATAGTCGCTTCCATACTCAAGCTCGTGGACTCGTGGAAGAACGCGACGTCCAAGGAGCTCGTACACTGGTGCTCGCAGTACGAGTCCGCCGAGGAAATCAAGAGCCGCAGGGAGCGCATGGTCAGGCAGGCCAAGGCGCTCAGCGGAATCGCCCGGGTGAAGGGAAACGCGCAGAATAATATAGGATACGTGCTGCCCCAGGCAGAGTACGTGCTGCTGGGTCACGTGAAGGACGGGGGAGGGGTTTTCAACCCTGAAAAGCTGGAGGCCTACATGAGAAGGATGTACGTGTATTCCTTTGTTGCGGCTCCGTGCCTCGACCCGCGCAGGGAGGCCGCGCGCATAGGCGCACTTAGGGATCTGGACGACAAGCTCTCCACACTCGGGAGGAAATCCCCGATTCTGAGCACCCTCGGAAAGGAAATCAAGGCAGCCAAGAAAAAGTTCGCCGCGTCCTCCAGGATGGCCGGGGTCTGCGCCTCGCCCGGAATGCGCAAGCTTATTTTCGCCGTCCAGTAAAACGAACGTTTATAATGTTTTTTAGTCAAAGTAGAGATTACTAATTACCCTTAAAGGCGATAATGTGACTGACGAAGCCAAGCCCGAAGCACCTCATGAAATTCCCGGCCCGAAGCCGGCCGATTCCGTTGTCGTGGAGAAAATCGCGGAGGCGGTCGCGCCCTCGGCGAAGACGGACGACGAGGAATTGCTCCAGTTCGTGGAGCAGACCAAGCCCCGCGTGTTCGTAATCGGGAGCGGGGGGAGCGGCACGAACACGCTTGACAGGCTTTTCGAGCTCAACGTGAAGGACGTCACTTTGGTCGCGATGAACACCGATGTGAGGCACCTCCTCAAGGTGAGGGCGCATCGGAAACTCCTTTTGGGAAAGACCACCACAAAGGGCCACGGTGCCGGAAGCAACCCCCAGCTCGGAGAGGCAGCGGCAAAGGAGAGCGCTGAGGAGATAAAAACGCTGCTCGCTGGCGCGAACATGGTTTTCGTGACCTGCGGGCTGGGCGGCGGGACCGGGACCGGCTCCGCTGCGACGATTGCAGAGCAGGCGAGGGCCGCCGGCGCGATGGTGGTGAGCATAGTCACGCTCCCGTTCAGCTCGGAAGGGAAAGTGAGGCTGGAGAACGCGCTCGGGGGACTTGAAAGGCTCAGGAAGCACTCCGATACGGTCATAGTAATCAGGAACGACAAGCTGCTCACGCTCGCGCCGAACCTTCCGCTCAATACCGCGTTCAAGGTCTGCGACGAGGTGCTCGCGGGCTCCGTCAAGGGCATCGCGGAACTGGTCACCAAGGCGGGGCTGGTGAACGTTGATTTCGCGGACCTGCGCACGATACTCACGCAGGGCGGATTCGCGGTAATCGGGGTGGGGGAGTCCAGCGTGGACGCGAAAGTGGAGGACAGGGCGACGATTGCGGTGGAAACCGCGCTCAATTCGCCGCTGCTGGACGCGGACTTGACGAGCGCGAACAGGGCGCTCATCAACGTTGTTGGCGGCGAGGACATGACGCTGAAGGAGGCCGAACTCATAGTTGCGGAAACCGCAAAGAAGATACACCCGAACGCGCACATAATCTGGGGCGCGAGGGTGGAGCACAACGCGCAGAAGTCCACGATTAGGACGATGATTGTGCTTACCGGAGTGAAGTTTGCCAGGGAGGACGTGGACTCGGGAACCGAGAACCTGGACCTAGACCTGATAGGGTGAAAACGTGGACCTTGAAATAATAAAAAAATCGCTCAGGATACTCACCATTGCCCGGAAGCCGGACTCGGACGAGTTCTCGCAGATAGCCAAGATTACGGGCGCGGGCATAGTCGCAATCGGCGTGATAGGCCTCGTGATTTCATTCATATTCAGGTATTTGTGAAGGTGTTAGGATGATATACATACTCAGGGTAACTACGGGCCAGGAGAAAATCGTGGCCGAAATGCTGGAGAAGAAGGCCAAGGCCGAGAAGCTCGCGATCTATTCGCTGGTGGGCATAGAGGCCATCAAGGGATATATATTCGTGGAGGGCGCGGACGAGAACGAGGTTACAAAGCTCGTCCAGAAGATGAAGAACGTCAAGGGCTTCCTCAAGCAGCCGGTCGCGCTCGCCGAGATTGAGAACCTCATCAAATCCACGGGCCCGCAGGCCGCGGCCATAAAGATAGGCGACATCGTGGAAATGACCGCAGGGCCGTTCAAGGGCGAACGCGCGCGCGTGATAAAGGCGGACGAGGCCCGCGACG
>JAKAGP010000412.1 GCA_021825785.1 Nitrospirota bacterium | reverse complement strand
CCGATCTGAAGTGGGAGTGCATGGTTTGTGCCATGACGGCAAATACTTCAATTCGAGGGAACTGTTCAGTAAAAGGGCAGTCCAGATCAACCGGTATATGAAGGAATGGGGGGCGGCCGGTTTCCGTTCCCCATCCATGCTGCATGCGCTGGATTGGCTTCATGAGCTGGAGCTGGAATATGACTCGTCCACCTTTGACACGGACCCTTTTGAGCCCCAGCCCGACGGCATGAATACCATTTTCCCCTTTTTCGTGCCCGGCCCGCCTTTAAACGGGGGCGATTCTCTGAACGGGGGATATATGGAATTGCCATATACCCTGCCGCAGGATTTTACGCTTTATATAATCATGCGGGAAAATAATATAGATATTTGGAAAAAGAAACTGGACTGGATCGCGGAGCATGGAGGCATGGCCCTTCTCAACACGCATCCGGATTACATGAATTTCGGAGGAAATAAACGGCGGGCAGAGGAATATCCCGCGGCTTTTTATCGAGAGTTCCTCCACTACGTAAAATCCAGGTATGAAGGCCGGTTCTGGCACGCGCTGCCAAGGGATGTTGCCCGCTGGGGCAAAAAGGAGATCGGAAAAACTTCCGCAGCCTCCCCATCATTCCCGTCAGGCGGGTTGTCCGCTTCCAAGGATATCCCAGCCTGCAAAAATGGAAATGCGGCAGGGGCGGGCGGGCCACGCCTGGATTTCCAGCGGCACGGCGCAGTTTCTGGCGGCAAAGGCAGGGCCTACGGGCTAAAGGCATGTATGGTGGCATATTCCTTTTATGAGACGGACGCCCGCATAATGCGCTATGCCGAATCGCTTGCCGCCCGGGGCGATCAGGTGGACGTCTTCTCCCTTGCCAGAAACGGCGCCGCGCCGGTGGAAAAGATAAATGGCGTAACCGTCCATCGCATTCAAAGAAGGGACATCAACGAGAAGACAAAATTCTCCTACCTGGGCAAGATGATGTCTTTCCTTCTGCGCTCATCATGGCAGATCACAAAAAGGTCCGCGGGCAGGCCTTATGACATCGTTCATGTGCACTCCGTGCCGGATTTTGAGGTCTTTGCGGCCTTTTTCACAAAACTGCGCGGCTCCAAAGTGATCCTTGACGTCCACGACATAGTGCCGGAGTTTTACGGCAGCAAATTCGGTGTCAGCCGGGAGTCTTTTGCCTTCAAGGCCCTTCAGTTGGCGGAGCGCTGGTCCGCGGCTTTTTCGGACCATGTCATTATAGCCAACCACATATGGGAAAAAGTCATTACCTCGCGGTCCGTGCCGTCCGGGAAGTGTTCAACGTTCCTCAACTATCCGGACAGCCGCATTTTCAACTGTTCCAAGCGCACGCGGCAGGACGACGGGCGCTTTATAATGATGTATCCCGGTACCCTCAACTGGCACCAGGGGCTGGACATCGCCATAAAGGCGTTCGGTCTGATAAAACCGGAGGCCCCGGAGGCGGAGTTCCATATTTACGGGAAAGGGCCTGCCAGGGACTCCCTGAAAGAACTGGTGGAGGAAAGGTCGCTGCAGGACCGTGTGAAGATCATGGATGTCGTTCCGGTGGAAGAGGTGGCGGGCCTCATGGCAAATGCGGATCTGGGGATAGTGCCCAAGCGGAACGACTCCTTTGGCGGCGACGCCTTTAGCACAAAGATATTCGAATTCATGGCCCTGGGCGTGCCCGTAGTCGCGGCCAACACGCGCATAGACACCTTTTATTTCAATGACTCACTTCTGAAATTCTTTCAGGCCGGAGACGAAAAAAGTCTCGCGGACGCCCTGCTTGAGATGATAAAAGGTCCCGGCCTGCGCCGGGAACTGGCAACAAACGCCCTGGCCTATATCGCCGGGCAGAGCTGGGACGTTAAGCGCAAGGATTATCTCGATCTCGTGGACCGTCTGGTCAAAGGGAACGCCTGATCCCGATGCGGGTGAAAAATGCAAAAAGGGTTTTTCCTTTTCCTTTTCCTTTTTTCAGGCTGGACCGGGCCCTCTCCGTGGGCCTCTTTGGCCCTCTTGCGGGATTTCCTGGGAAAAAAGGAAAAAACGCCCTCCGCATCCCCATACTCATGTATCACAGCGTGTCCCGCGAGGCGGAGCGGGGAGTCCATCCCTATTACCGCGTCGTCACAACGCCGGAGGTGTTCGCGCGGCATATGGAATTGTTGGCCGGGCAGGGATACCAGGTCATCGGGCTAGAAGCGGCAAGCGGTCTGCTCCGCTCAAATAATGCCTCGGGCCAGGGCGTGCCCCCCAAGCCTGAGATGCCCGCCGGTACTACGATTATTAAAAAGCCCGTGGTGATTACCTTCGACGACGGCTTCCTGGATTTTTACACCGGCGCATTTCCCGTTCTGAAGGGACATGGTTTTACAGCCACTGTATTTTTGCCTACCGCTTTCATCGGCGGCCATTCTTCTTGTGGAAAAACGGGCGGGAAGGTGGCGGGGAAGGAATTTCTTTCCTGGCAGCAGACGCGGGAGCTCGCGGACTCGGGGATCTCATTTGGCTCGCACAGCGTCTCTCATTGCCGCCTTGTGGCGCTGCCGCGCCCCGAAGTAGAGGCGGAGCTGCGGCGCTCGAAAGAGGACATCGAGGCTAAAACGGGCCATCCCGTGTATGCCTTTTCATATCCCTATGCCTTCCCCGAGCATGACAGGGAATTTACGGCCTTTTTGCGCGGCGTTTTGGAAGAATGTGGTTACGCCTGTGCGGTCACAACGAGCATCGGCACGGCCGTGCCGGCGGGCGATCCCCTTTTTCTCAAACGGCTGCCCGTCAATGATGCGGATGATGACGGGCTGCTCCTGGCCAAAATGAACGGAGGTTATGACTGGCTGCATGCCGCGCAATATGCGGCAAAAAAGGCAAAGAGAATCCTGGGCATGGGTAAAGGGAAAAATCTGGTAGAATGGACTACTCAGCCCTGAGATAGCCCGG
>JAKAGP010000411.1 GCA_021825785.1 Nitrospirota bacterium | reverse complement strand
AAATTTTAATCAGACGCAAAAGAGTTGTCCTTAAGACTCAATCCCATAGAAAAAAATATCCTCAGAACAAAGCGCGCGTGTAAACACCCTGTAAACAAGACGCTCAGGCTCCGGGCGATCCTCAAAGGCTGGGCCGGATGATAAAAAAAACAAAAACCTTAAAAGCCATTTTATTATTGGCAGTGCTTGCGCAACCCGTTTTTGCGCGGGCAGGATTCCACAATGGCGGGGTGGGAGAATGCAACGGCTGCCACACCGTCCACAGGGCGCCGGCCGTCGCCAATGGCACGGCGACCCAAAGCGGCCCGTATCTGCTCAGGGCGACCGATCAGGGCTCGATCTGCCTGAACTGTCATGAGATGCCCAACCTGACGGGCCCCTCCGACCGGTACATAAGCACCCCTGAATCGGAGATGCCCCAGGGCGTTCCGCCAAAGCAGATGACGCCTGGCGGGGATTTCGGATGGCTAAAAAAAACTTATACCTGGATGTCGGGCACTAACGTTTACACCGACCATGGATACGCGCACGGGCACAACATAGTGGCTGCCGACTACGGGTATGCCGCAGATCCCATGGGCACCGTGGCCCCAGGCGGCACATATCCCGCGGAGGACCTTACCTGCATAAGCTGTCACGATCCGCATGGGGAGTACCGAAGGACGGTAGGCGGCAAAATTATCGAAGACGGACTCCAGAACTCCTGCGCCTCCGGTTCCTACGACACAAGCCCGGACCCGACGGTAAGCTGCCCGGTCGGCGATTACAGACTGCTGGGGGGCATAGGGTACTCTCCTGTCAGCATTCCAGGTTATGCGTTCACCGCCGGTCCGCCTGTGGCGGTCGCCCCTTCCGTCTATAACAGATCGGAAGCGGTGACCCAAACCAGGGTCGCCTACGGCGAGGGGATGTCCGAATGGTGCGCCAACTGCCATCCCGCGTTCCTGAATTCCCAGCCAAGCACCTCGGGCGCCTACCGTCATCCCGCGGGCAATGGGGCAAAAATGGGCCGTTTGGCCGATAACTATAACAGATACATAAAAACAGGGGATATTTCTGGTACAAAGACCACCTCATATCTTTCCCTTGTGCCCTTTGAAGAGGGCACAGGAGACTACACTATATTGAAATCCCACGCAAAAAACGATAATTCCTATCTCACCGGGCCGGATGCAAACAGCAATGTGATGTGCCTGACCTGCCACAGGGCTCATGCCTCCGGATGGGATTTTATGCTTCGTTTCGATCCTTACGGGCAGACCTTTATCACCGCGGATCCCGGTGGCCAGTCCGTCTGGCCAGGGACGGATGTGCCAGGAGACTCCGCGCAGGCAATGGGCAGGACCCAGGCGGAAACCAGCAGGGCGTATTACGATATTCCCGCAAGCAGGTTTTCTCCGTTCCAGCGCTCCCTCTGCAACAAATGCCACATCCAGGATTGAGTTTTTCAGAATCAAAGAAAACGCTTCAGGAGAGAAAAGTCGATATTTTTTTGGGCGGCGTCCCCGATCACCCCGGCCGAAATATCATGCAGGAACGGTAACTCGCCTATGACCGGGACAGGCGAAAGCTCCCTAATGATCCTGGGGTTTGTCTTTTCTGCCAGGCCCTCTGCGTGGCCCAGTTGATTGCCCCCATGGTTGACAATCACCCCGGCCACCTCCGCACCCGCGCCAAGAGCGCACCTCACCGTCAAAAGGGTATGGTTTATCGTCCCTAAAGACAGGCTTGCCACTATGACCAGCGGCAAACCCAGCTCCAATGCAAGGTCCAGAACGTAATACCCGCCTGTGCGCCCTGAGGGCTGATCGCGCTTTATCGGGACCAGCAGCCCCCCTATCCCCTCCACTATGACCGCGTCATACCCTGCGCTTAGCCTTTCAAACCGGCTTATTATCTTTTTAATGTCTATCCTTACCCTTTCGATTTCCGCGGCCGCCATCGGGGCAAGAGGGGCCTCAAAACAATACGGGACCACCTCATGTACGGACTCTTCCATTTCCGCCATCTCCCTTAAAAAAACGCCGTCCGCCGGGACAAAAAAAACCCCGCCACCGCTTTGCCCACCATGGGAAACAGCCGATTCAATTTTCCTGCAGCCGGATTCGACCGGTTTCATGGCGGCCACCTTCAGTCCTTTGTCCTTTAAAAGACGGATAAGCGCCCCGGCCACGACCGTCTTTCCCACGCCGGTGCCGGTTGCTGTGATGAAAAACCCTTTTGCCATCAAAACACTCTGCTTTCGATAGGGTAGACCTGGCCGGTCACGCATTCCATCCCGGCCAGCAGCGTTATGAAAGACGCCGCTTCTTCCGGGTCCGACAGCCGGCCCAAAAAACTGTCTTCCCTGGCCCTGTTCATCGCCGCCTCCGCGTTTTCTCCCATGCGCGTGGGCATGTAGCCTGGAAGAACGGCATTGACGCGGATACTGTGGCGGCCAAGCTCGGCGGCGGCGCTTACAGTAAGACCGATGAGCGCGGCCTTTGAGGCGCTGTAGGCGGACTGCCCTTTTTTCCCTTTCAACCCTGAATAAGAGGATATGTTTATTATATGCCCTCCCCCGGACTCCGCCATTATGGGAGCAAACGCCTTTATGGTATTGAAAACCCCCGTAAGGTTCGTCCTTATGACCTCATCCCAGGAGGCAGGCTGCAGTTTTACAAGAAGGGCGTCTTTTGTTATGCCCGCGCAGTTAACAAGCGCGTCAAGGCCTCCCCACCTGTCCTTTACCGCCCGGGCCATGTCCTCCACCTGCCCCGGATCCCCGACATCAGCCTTAACGGCAAAGGCCCCGCCGCCCATCTCACTTACAAGCCTTTCCGCCCCAGCCCTGTCCCTATGGAAATTTATGGCCACCCTGTAGCCGTTTTCATATAGCCTGGCGGCGAGCCTGCTTCCAAGCCCGCCCGTGCCCCCCGTTATAAGCGCCCTCTTTTTTCCGGTTGCC
>JAKAGP010000410.1 GCA_021825785.1 Nitrospirota bacterium | reverse complement strand
GATGCCTTTATCCGGAGCCGCCTCCGAAAGGCCTTGTGCCGAGTTGTCAGGAGGCAGGGGTCCTCGGCGCACTCGCAGGGGTCATAGGGGTCCTTCAGGCCGTCGAGGCCATAAAGGAGGTATTGGGCGTAGGGGAGACCCTCGCAGGACACCTCATGATATTCGATGCCTTGAAAATGACCTTCAGGAAGGTGAGGGTCAGAAAAGACCCTGAATGCGCGCTCTGTGGAGAGTCGGCAACCATAAAGGAGCTTAAAGCCTATACTGAAGAGGCGTGTGAAATAAGGTCGGCGAAGTGCGAGGTGTGATCTTTTGTCGGCGGCCCCCGAGTTTATCTTAAAAGGCTTATCATTCTGAAAACGCTCAGACAGATCGCTTGGCGCTTAAGCGTTTGCGTCAGGCGAACGGATTCAGAGGGGGTATGCCATTATTGAGGCCCCAGCGGCTCATATAATCCGCTTCGAGGACTTCATGTTTTTTTAGCCTAAGCCTGTCCGTAAGGCTGTGCCTCTATGAAGAAAAATTATCTGGATAATCCCGGGGCTTTGAAGATAGACCTTATGCTCCGTGGCATCAGGATCGAGGACCCGGTTGTCAAGGCATGGGCATGCGGCGTCTCGGGCATAGATATAATGCTGCCGCAGAATACTCCTGCGAACGTAGCGTGCAGCGAGTTGTTTACGGAAGTATCGCCCTACGCGGTCAAAAAAGAAGACGGCCGATACATAATAACCGACGGGACAGGCTCGGTTCCGGTAAGTCTTGTGCCAAGGCCTAAATATTATGGCCTCAAGACTTCGACGGGGATACCTTTCTCGAAGATCAGCGCGTTCCATGGAAGTTACACGGTTATAACGCCTTCGCCGCGATGCGATTTTTTCGATAGAGGTATCGAGTGCAGGTACTGCGCCGGTAATTTTGACGTAAAAGACAGCGGAGGCAGGGTTTATTCCGTTGAAGAGGTGCTGGAAACCGTAGACGCTATTCTCAAGGAAGGCGCTTCGGGGATTATTTACCTATCTACGGGTTTCAGCCAGGCTCCGGACGGCGGGATAGAGTTTCTCAAGCCGTACATAAAAGCGATAAAGAAACACCATAATTGTCTTGTGGCAGTTGAGACACTTCCGCCGAAGGAAGACCGATGGATAGATGAAACATATGCGATTGGCGCTGATTCCGTTCTTTACAACCTCGAGATATTCGACAAGGAGCTTTTTGAATTTCTCTGTCCCGGCAGAGAGAAACTTATCGGCAGGAGGCGTTATATGGACGCCCTCGAGCGCGCCGCGAGAATATTCCCAAACGGCACCGTGGCTTCTCACCTCATAGTGGGGCTTGAGCCGCCGGGGTCCACATGCATGGGAATAGACTTCCTGACCGGCATAGGGGTCGTGCCCATCCTTCCGATCTACAGGCCTTCTACCGGCAGGGCCTTGAGGATAGAGCCTCTTACTACGGAGATAATTATTCCCGTATATAAGCATCTTTACCGGGCGGTAAAGAAGAACAGGATCAATTTCAATTGGGTCAGGGACCTGAGCATGGTAACGACCCCGCTGGAGGTCAGGGGCCTTGTTGACGAAAGAGACGGGACAAAGAAGTCCATAGTCGAGAATTTCTATAAATCAAAAATAGGACTCAAGACGGCATGGGGCCTTTCGACGCTGAGGAGGAAACTCAGGGTCAAGGATTCGAGGGACCCATCCGATTCTTCAGGCCAGAGTTAAGGGAGTTCATTGGTGAGCGTTGAGATAGATACGAGGCCCTTATGGATAATCCTCGCTCTTAAGTCTCTAAGGCCCATTTTTTTTCTTCTGCTCGCCATTTTGTTCTGGTACTTCATAAAAATGCCTTCACCGGAAGGCCTTACGGCCGCCGGCCAGAATGCGATAGCGGTATTTCTGATATGTCTTATCCTCTGGGTTTCCAATATGATACCGCTTGCCATTACGAGTATTTTTGCCATCATTCTCGTTCCGCTCCTGGGGATATTGACAAAGAAGGAGACATACTCGCTCTTCGGTAATGAGGCGGTTTTTTTTATCCTGGGGGCGTTCATACTGGCCGGAGCGGTGATGCACTCAGGACTTTCGAACCGTATAGCCTTGAACGTCATAAAGAGGTACGGCTACTCTCCGAAAAGGCTTCTTTTGTGCGTATTTCTTCTTGCGGCGGCGCTTTCGTTCTTCATGTCGGAACACGCCGTGGCCGCGATGCTTTTTCCCATGCTGCTTGAGCTTGCCAAAAGTCTTAAATTGCGCCCGGGCAAGTCAAATTACGGCAAGTTTCTCTTCCATGCCCTTTCCTGGGGATGCATTGTCGGCGGCGTGGCGACATTCCTGGGAGGCGCCAGGGTTCCGCTTGCCATGGGTATTCTTAAAGAGACCACCGGAGAGACAATAGGGTTTCTCGATTATACGGTGGCGGTATTGCCGCTTGTGTTCATACTGCTGGCTGTCGGATTTATGATCTTGACCGTGCTATACCCGATCGATGTCGCCGGCGTTGACAATGCCGGTGAGGTCATCGCCAAGCGCTTGAAAGAGCTTGGGAAAGTCAGCTTCAGCGAATACGCCGTCGGCATGGTGCTGCTTTTGACCATAGTCGGCTGGATAAGCCTTGGAAGGACGCTTGGCCTCGCGGCCGTGGCCCTCGGTTCGGTTGTCATTCTTTTCGTCCTGAGAATAGTTCGATGGAAGGATGTCGAAGATTATGTCAACTGGGGCATTATACTCATGTACGGAGGCGCCATTACGCTTGGTTCGGCTCTGGATAAGAGCGGCGCAGCGGCGTGGCTGATAAAGGGCGTAATAGGCAGATGGTCCGGCGCGCCGTGGACCATATTCGCGCTTGTGTCTCTTCTTACGATCTTCCTGACCGAGGCGATGAGTCATGCCGCGGTCATAGCGGTGCTTTTACCTGTTGTGATAGGCATGGCAGGAAAGAT
>JAKAGP010000409.1 GCA_021825785.1 Nitrospirota bacterium | reverse complement strand
CCGCGTCCCCTGTCCGCCTGCCATGATGAGAGCTTTCATGTTCTTCCCTTTCTAAAATCTTCTGCCAAGAAATGCCGAAACTCGCTTGAAAGTTTTTATGGGTCCTTCATGCGACCAATAAGATCGGAAAAACCTGCCATAATCAGTAAGGCTCGGCTCTTTTTCATTCCAGACCTTTAATTTGATAGGCTCTGGCAACTTCCGGGGATTGTCCATGAATTCAAAAAGCGGCCGGCATACTTTATCCCAAGTAAAAGCTTCCCTTACCCGCTCTATGTTTTTTCTTGCCAGTTTGTTCGCATCTTCAAGCTCCAACAGCTCGATAACAGCCTTTTTCATCCCTGTTGCGTCTCCATACCCAACGACCATGCCTAGATTGTATTTTTTTACAAGATCGGCCATATGGTCTCCTTCCGAAGTTATAATCGGGAGCCCCGCCCAGAGATAATCCAATATTCTAGTCCTGAAGGAATATCTTGTTTCTAAATTATCGAAATGAGCGCTAATGCCGGCATCAGCTTCAAGCAGGTAACGGCCGCGCTCTTCGTAGGGCACCCAGCCATTATTAAAAAATACATTTTCCCCAAGTAGCTTCAGCTTTTCGGCAAGGTCTAACGTTTCTTTGAAGGTCCTCTGAAGAGATTGAGGCATATTGGGATTCGGGTGCTTACTGCCCATAAAGAAAAGTTTAATATGTGGCTTCTCTTCTTTGAGCTCAGCCATCGCCTTTATAACAATTTGAGGATCTAACCAATTCCAGAGCCCACCGCCCCAAATCACCACTTTATCCTGGGCGCCTATTCCCGGCAGTACACCCTTAATTACCGCTCCTGTCGATGATGGAGACGTTTCAGACATGCCAAAAGGGACTATCCCTAATGTATTCCAAAATGATGTGTCGCACTCATAGTTTCGGGGGTTGATTTTCCCGGCTACCAATAACATCCCCAACCAGAAATTTCGCTGCCTTTCCGATGCACAGATAAAATAATCACCGAGCGCCAAGTCGTCCATTATTATTTTTCTAATATGCTCGTGCACCATTGTCCGCTCAATAATTCCTTCGGCTTTTTTATGTTCAAGCAGCTCAATTAAATATGGATCATATAGATCAAAAATTTTATAAGCTTCAAAGTTTTTAAGGCAAGGGAAACGGAATATTGTAAAAGGTTGGAGCAGCACAAATGAATGATTTCTTAAAATTTTCCGCAGGCCCGCGTCTGTCCCGCCATGCTCTTTAATATCTATTAAAGGAAAAACAGCCGCTGATTTTTCTTTTAAGGATGGAACCGCCAGAGTAACTTCATGGAAACGCGATATTGCCTTGGCCATCTCCAAATATCTAATTGCCGGCCCGGCCATTTTTCTGCCGATAATATCCGGGCAAATTATAAGAATTTTTGCCATCCTGGGCTAATTCCCTTTCTCGCGCTCTTTTACAATATAATGCTTTATCCTCAACAAAGTTCTTTCGAGTCCATCCCTTTTTACATACGTAATGAGCATTCGTCCCAGAAGGAATGCTTTAGCAACCGAAAATCTGAGACCCTGGCTCCGGAAAAGTTTATCAGGCGCAAATGAAGGGGCTTCCAGGAATTTCATAAGCGGTAGACAGGCTTTATCCCAGTGAAAGCCCTCCGCTATTCTCCTGGAATTTCTCCCGCATTCCTTCATTTTTGCATTGTCTTCCAGGAGCGATATTATTCCATCCTTCAAGGCCTCAGGGTCTTCATAAGGGACCGAGACCCCAAAGCCTTCGCTTTCCGCCAATTCCGCCATATAGTCGCCCTTGGTGGTAATAACAGGCAGACCGGCCCACAAGTAATCCAATACCCTCGTCCGGAAGGAAAATGTGGTTTCCAGGTGATCATAATGCGTTGTAACTCCTGCGTCTGCCTCCAGGAAATATGCCCCCCTGTCGCGATATGAAACCCAGTCTCTATTAAAAAAGACATTTACTCCAACAAGGCCCAGTTCTTCTGCCAGGGCAAGTGTTTCTCTGGCGTTTTTCATCTGAAAATCGGGCATTGCTGGGTTCGGGTGCACCATTCCCAGAAAAAAAAGCTTTATGTCCGGCCTGGTCTTTGCAACAAGGGCCATCGCCTTCACCAGCGTCTTGGTATCGAACCAGTTCCAGATGCCCCCGCCCCATATGAGGACTTTATCGTCGGCATTTATGCCTGGGACGACACCTTTAAGCACCTTGCCGCCCGGATGCGCCGGAGGCTCCTGATCGATCCCGAAGGGGACGATATCAAGGAAACCGTCAAGCGAGGGATTTCTATCATATGTCCTGGGATTTATCCTCCCCAAGGCGGCCATCATCCCGGCCCAGAAGTCTTTCTGTCTGGGGCTGGCGCATATAAAGTAGTCGCCTGCCATGATCTCATTGATCAGTATATTCAAGGAATCTACGTGGTGTTTTGTCCTTTCGGGTATGGGGTCGGTCTTGTGGACTTCGAAGAGCTCCAGGATATACGGGTCATACATGTCCATGATAAGAGGTCTGCCCACCTCGGCGATGGCGGGGAATGCGGAGAGGACATAGGGTTGGAGGATTACTGCGTCATGCTCTCTCGCAAGCCCTAGAATCCCTTCCTGATCATTCCTGTGTAGTGCCAGCCGAACCCTGTCGTGGCTGATATTGGAGACCGAATAGGACGAAAGCGTGACATTGTGCTCGCGGCTAAGCGCCTTGGCCATCTCCCATGCCCGGATAGCAGGGCCCGCCATCTTTTCTCCCAAGGCATCATTTGTAATTAAAAGTAGACCAGAAGTATTTACATCTAATCTTCCAACAGGATATAATCTTTTTTTATTAACAGATTTGTCTTGAATCAAATCCATCACAGTTTGACGAGAGTAATCGTCAGAAACAGTAGTAACAACGCCCTCTGGCTTGTTCAACAAAATATAAATTTTTGACTGAGCAACCAAAAGTTTGTTTTTA
>JAKAGP010000408.1 GCA_021825785.1 Nitrospirota bacterium | reverse complement strand
AGCGGCAGGCCGGTCCTCTTTATTACGGAACTCTTTATCAGGGCCCCGGACCACAATGAATCCTCTACTTCTTCCGGCTCCCGCCCGGTGAAAGCCTCCCAGGCGCACCTTACGGCGCCGACGCTGACCGTTTCGCCAAGCTCCAGGAGACCCTTCTCCAGCCGCTCCAGCGCGTCCGGCCGGTACAGGTTGTCGTCGTCGGAAAGAAAGACCAGGTCCGCGGCCCCGGCCGCTATTTTCATGCCTTCGTAATAGCCGCCCGCGCTCCCCCGGTTCTCGCCCAGCCGCACATATTCAACTCCGGGGAACCGCGTTTTTATCTCCGCGGTATTATCTTCGCTGGCATTATCTATCACGAATACAATATCGGGCGGCCTCGACTGGTCCAGAATATTCTCTACGGTCAGGCACAGGGACACGTAATTATTGTAGGTCGGTATTACGCAGGCTATTTTCATACGCGTTCCGGCTACAGGGCTCCTCCCAGCGAATAGATCTTAAAGTGCCCGTTCCTATAGAGTTCCTTGAACCGGTAGCCGGCTCCGGCGTCCGTCACGATATAGGAGGCATTGTATTTTCCGGACAGCTTTTTTATATCATTTTCGGAATAATCCGCGTAAAGGCGCTTCATTTCCACGCCAAGGGCCCCATCCTCGCCGCCGCCCCTGTAGCCGAAATCCTCGACCCGCTGCCACCACTTGAAAGCGAAAGGCAGGCTGTAAACGCCGGGAGCCCCGTCCTTCAGCTCCATGACTACGCTCCGCCGCGAATGTATCCTGAAGCCCTCGAGATACGCCGGGGTAATGAACACGGCGTCCGCGCCCGTATTCTCCCTGGCCCAGAGCTGCGCGGCGCGCCAGTCCGCGTTAAGCGCCTTCTCCGCCGCGGCGTCCTTCTCCACCCACAAGCGGCCGGTCGCGGCCACCGAAAAAGCCATTAAGGCCAGGGCGGCGGCGGCGGCGCGGGAACGGCCGGCCTGAAGGAGGCGGAAACAGGAAAAGGCGCAAACGGCGATCACGGAAAAAATAACCAGGTTCTTAAGACCTATATCCGAGAATAAAACCAGTTTTTGCGGCAGCGGCAGGCCGCTCTCCGGCGGGAGGAGGGTCCCGAGCAGGAAAACCATAAGGCCGGCCAGGCCGGCGCCGCCGAAAAGCCGGGCCGCGGGCTTCCCGGCGCGGGTTTCAAGGGCCAGGTGGAACAGCGCGAGGCAGACGATAAGTTTATACAGGCCCAGGAAAATGGCGGCTACGCTGCAGGCCGCCAGCAGGGCGGCTGCGGCGCTCCGCGTCTGAAGCTCCGCCAGGTAGTGCCCGATGTAGATGACGAGCAGGAACAGGAAGAAGATGGTGCTTCGCCAGAGCACCAGCTTTATCACGGCGGGGACCGGGAGAAACTCCGTAAAAACAGTGCTAAGAGCGCAGAGCAGGAATATCGCCTTGGTAAAATCGACCGCCATCTCCTGCTTCGGGGAAGGTTTGGCGTAACGGTAGACTATGAAAGCCCAAAGGAACCAGCCGGAGTAGTTGAACCAATCTGAGATCCCCCAGGAGAGCGGAAAAAGGTGGAACCAGGACCGCAGCCTGAGTATCTCCAGCCAGCGGGCGACGTCGCCGGGCGCGGAAAATTCAAAAAACCCGGAGGAAAGCATCTTCCAGGCCAGGGGCAGGACCGGCAGGGCCAGGAGCAGCACCGAAACCGCGACTACCTGCGGAGGAAGTTTCTTCATCCTGGCGGCGAAGTAATAGCAGAACAGCGCCGATACTATCAGGGCCTCCATCCCCTGGAAATAGAACATCGCCCCGCAGAGCAGGGAGGCCGTCCGGTAGGCGCCTTTGAAGAACAGCAGGATGGCCAGCAGCAGGAAAGGCGCTACGAAGGCGGAGGGCTCCGGGAACCCCGTATTCATCCCCGCCAGCGCAAGCGAGACGGCGGATTTCGGGATCAGCAGCAAAAAGACCGCCAGGTAGGCGGCCTTCCTTTCCTTGAAAAGCGTCATGGACAGGGCGAAAAAGGACAGGCAGGCGGCGTAGACGATAAGCCCGTGCATGACCGCGAAAAGAACGCCCAGGTCCATGTGCCGCGACAACCAGCCTACGAGCACGAAATAGTAGGAGTTATAAGCCGACTGTGAATTCACGAACAGGTCGTTCGCGAACAAAGAGGGATCGGCCCCCTTCAGAATGAACGGTATGTAATAGCAGTCCGGCAGATAGGAATACACGAGCAGGCTGAAAGCGGCCAGGCCCAGCAGCGCGAAATAATCTTTATCCGAGAAGGTCTTAACTGTATCCATTTCAGGCCCGCCTCCCCACGGCCTCTCTCAGGAGCGCCTTATCCTCGGCGGTCAGGACGCCGCCGGCGAGCACGCAGATAAAATATACAAGCATCCCCAGAAGTACCGACAGGAACAGGTTCAGGCCCGGCAGCGAAAGAAGGACCGCGGACATGAGCCCGCAAAAGGCCAGCAGTTTCACGGCCAGTCCCCATGGCGCCGTATGATAGGCGGTCCGCCTTAAAGCGTTCATGGTGAGAGCGAAGAACGCGAGCTCGGATATCACCGTGGCGACAGCGGCGCCTATATAGCCGTAACCCGGAATGAACAGAAAATTCAAAGCGACGTTCAGCAGGCAGGAATAGCCGAGCATCCGGAAGGAATCCCCCACCCTGTCCGTGGCCGCTAAAAAATGCCCCATGAAAGCGTTAAAGAACATGAAGACCGTCATTGAGGAGAGAATGGCGTAAGGCGCGGCCGAAGGCGAAAAGGCGGGGCCGTAGAACAGCCCTATTATCTTTCCGGCCAGGATGGGGCCGCCGAATGAAATTGGCAGGCCCGCGATGAGCAGGAATTTGAAGGTTTTTTCATGCGCCTTCCTTAAACCTTCGTCCGAACTTTTGAACAGCCGGGACAGAACGGGGAACACCGCTCCGAAATATACGGAGGAAAAGACCCCCGCGGC
>JAKAGP010000407.1 GCA_021825785.1 Nitrospirota bacterium | reverse complement strand
CTCTTTCCCTCGATGCGCCCGGACTCGCTTATCTTCCCGTCTTGCATGAACACCATGCGCTCGCCCATGTCCGCGACGTACTGCTCGTGCGTCACCACCACTATGGTCTTTCCGCGCTTCCTGTGCAAATCGTCGAAAATCTCCAGCACCTGCCTCGCGCTCACCGAGTCAAGGTTGCCCGTGGGCTCGTCCGCGACTATTATTTCCGGGTCGTTCGCCAGCGCCCGCGCTATCGCGACGCGCTGCTTCTCGCCCCCGCTCATCTCGTTCGGGTAGCTGTCCACGTGATCCGCTAGGCCCACCATTTCCAGAAGTTCCCTTGCGCGCCTCTCCCGCTCCGGCTTGGGCACGCCCTCAAACATCATCGGGAGCGCGACGTTGCGCGTGGCGTCCAAATTCGGCACGAGGTTGAAAGCCTGGAACACGAACCCTATCTTTTCCCTCCGTATGCGCGCGAGCTCCTCGGGGCCGAGGTCCGTGGTCTTTATCCCGCCTATGTACACCTCCCCTTCGGTCGGCGTGTCAAGGCAGCCCATCATGTGCAGCATTGTTGATTTTCCGGAGCCGCTCCTGCCCATTATGATTAGGAATTCCCTTTTCTCCACCACGAACGAGACTCCGTTGAGCGCCGCGGCCTTCCCGTCGGCCGAATAGATTTTCTTGACGTCCTTGAGCCGGATTGCCTCCTCGGCCTTGGCGCCGCCGTTGAACGCGTGCCAGTGCAGGTCGCCTTTCCGTTCCTGTGCGGGAATTGCGCTGCGGGCTGCGGAACGCTCGTCCTTTCTCGCAACAGGGGCTCCCATGGCTTACGCTAAGCCGCTTACTCTTAAAAGAACTCACTTTTCATCCGGCTTTTTCTTCCGATTCCCTATTTCGGGCATCGCGAGCGACAGGCCGACCTGCCTTGCGTCCGCTCCGCGCCTTTCAATTGCTGGCAGAAGCTGCTGCCTCGGAGCCGTGAGCGCTGGCAATTCCGGGGCCGGGTGCGCGGCCGTGAGCTGGACCCATCCGGGGTGCGCAATCTGCAGCTTGGTCTTATCTATATCGGATACGGCCCTGGCCCCGAACGCGAACCTCCCCTCCAGGAGCTCCGCGGCCTCCGAGCTTTTCCCTATTTCCGGTTTCCTGCCTTTCATAACAATCGTGCATATTTCTTCATCCCCCTTTTAATTCGTATCCGCTGCAGCAAGGCACCCCTTTTTATTCTTCTTTGCGTTTACTCCACCATGGCAGAAACAGAACAGCCCGGGAAAGAGGGGCCAGCGGAGGGAAACAAGCCCGCCCCGGCAACAGCCAGGCCCGAGGAACAGCCCAAGCCTGCACCTGCTGCCAAGCCTCATGAGCCGCCCAAAGCACCGATTTCGAAACCGCAGAGGTAGTTCAAGGCCGGCCCTGAAGACAACTCCATATACATCGGCAAGAAGGAGACGATGGGCTACGTGCTCGCAGTAGTCACGAATTTCAACAAGGGCGCAAAGGAAGTAATCATAAAGGCGAGGGGCGCCCTCATCTCCCGCGCAGTGGACGTGGAGGAGACGGTGAAGAACCGCTTCATCCCGACCCTGAAAGTGAAAGACATAAAAGTGGGAAGCGAGGCTCTCCAGAGCAAAGACGGCCACTCTAGCAAGGTTTCAGGAATAGAAATAACGGTTACAAAGGACTAGTTTTGTTTGTGTAGAAAAGTATATTAACGCGAAAAGCGAAATAACCCCATGCTTTCCAAGGACGAGCCGACCGAAAGGCTTTTCTCGGCAATAGAAAATGGGGACCTCCGGCTCGCGGAATCCGCGATAAGGGACGGAGCCTCGCTTTCCAGGCAGAACCAGTTCGGTCTTCCGCCCCTGCATGCCGCAGGAATCAGCAACAGGGCGGAGATATTGGAACTCCTGATAAATAGCGGCGCGAACCTCCGGCAGGAGGATGCGCGCGGCAACCTTGCCCTTGAATACCTTTTCGGCAAGGCCAAGGAAATCTACAAGGCCGCGATGCGGGCCGAGAAGGACAGGACCTTGGAATCGGAGAAGCCCAGGATTTCCGCCACGACGCTCCATTCGCCTCCGGACCGCAAGAAGCCGCCGATAAAGCACTAAGCCCGCTTACTCACCTATTTATACGAAAAAGGGGAATTGAATCCAGGAATGCCCATGATTGCTAAAGCTGAAAAGGAGTACTCCCAATTGGAGATAGAATCCATGCTGGAAGGCCCGGTGCGGGAATGGTTCAAGTCCAATTACAAGGAGTTTACCCCTCCCCAGAAATACGCGATAATGGACATCCACGAGGGAAAGAACGTCCTGATTTCATCCCCAACCGGAAGCGGAAAGACATTATCCGCGTTCATGGCAATCCTGAACGAGCTCATCCGCCTGGGCAGGAACGGGCAGCTCGAAGACCGCGTGTACGCTGTTTACGTCTCGCCCCTCAAGGCGCTGAACAACGACATACGCAGGAACCTCGAGGAGCCGCTCGCTGAAATAAGGGAAGTTTTTGAAAAGAAGGGCGCAAGGATGCCCGACATAAGGGTGGCTGTGCGCACAGGGGACACGCTCGCCTCGGAAAAGAGCAAAATGCTAAAGAAACCGCCGCACATCCTCATCACCACTCCGGAAAGCCTGGCGATAATCCTTAACGCACCCAAATTCTCGGAAAAACTAGTGGACGTGCAGTACATGATAATTGACGAGATTCACGCGCTCGCGGAGAACAAGCGCGGCACCCACCTTTCTTTGACAATTGAGCGTCTTGCTGCCAAAAGGAACGTTTCGGGTTCAGCGTTGGGCGTTTTGGGCGAAACCCAAAACAGCGCGCCCGCCCACGGGCCCCGGAACCCGCAACCAGAAGCCCGAAAAAGGGATTTCGTCCGCATAGGGCTGAGCGCCACCGTATTCCCCTTGGAGGAAGTCGCCAAATTCCTGGTGGGCGAATCCAGGGACTGCATAATAGTGGACGTGAATTACCTGAAA
>JAKAGP010000406.1 GCA_021825785.1 Nitrospirota bacterium | reverse complement strand
ATACCTGGCTTCTTTGCATGAGGGAAGGATGGCTGAAATGAACCCGTGGTTCGACAAGGACAACCCATACATCACCAACAAGGGCTTCAAGACTATCTACCACAATGGTCCGCTGGCCTGTGTTCTTGACCACCAAGACAACCCACTTTTCGACCCCAATACGGTTGATGCGGACATCAAGCGGTTCGATGACCTGGCCCTTGAGCATGGCAAGGTCTATTTCGAGGCAAGGCGTAGAAGGAATTACCTCTATTGGAAGAAGTGGGAGGAGGAGCATAAGTGAGTGACTTCAACGCCCGCCGGGATGCGGTCGTAGCCGAAAGAGACAGGCTGGCCCGCGAGTTGAGCCAGATGGAGACTACTCCCGGAACCACGCTCTATGAATACCGAGTAGCCCAAAGAAAGCTGGAACAACTGGAACATCAACTGATCTGGTACGATCAGGCACCGAGGAGTTGGTATCATGAGTGATCTTGAAAACCGCGCGGCGCGTTTCGCGCAGGCAATGCACCATGGGCAAGAGCGAAAATACGGGCTTGGGAGCTACATCCAGCACCCGAAGGCTGTTGCGGATATCGTTCGGGGTGTCCCGCACACAGAGGAAATGCTTGCAGCGGCATGGCTCCATGACGTGGTGGAGGATTGTGGAGCGTCAAGGGATACCCTGAATCGGTTATTTGGTGAGAAAGTAACCGTACTGGTTGAGTGGTTGACCGATGTCAGTAAGAAATCAGATGGCCCCAGGGCCATAAGGAAAGCCCTTGATCGCGACCATCTTGCTAATGCACCCGCAGAAGCCCAGACCATCAAACTGGCGGATATGATCGACAATACGGCTAGCATCGTCGAACATGACCCCAAATTCGCCAAGATTTACATGGCCGAGAAGCGCGATCTGGTGCGCGTTCTCTACCGTGGAGATAAGACCCTACTGAATCGAGCGAATAAGATAATTGACGATTACTACGGATGATCCCCGCTAACTGCGGGGCTTTTTCGTTTTGGACCTCGTTCTAGGCGAAGTGAACTTGATGTCCCAGCTTTGAAGATCCTCCGGTCGCTTCCAAGGAAGGCCCGTAGCGGCGTCTATAACCACGCCATCCATCGCCAGCTTCACCATCCCACCCAGGAACGCCTCACGCCATTTGGCGGCCTCCAGAAGTTCCTCTGCATATCTCTCGTCGAAGCACTGACCGATCAGGACGGCTCGCGGGCCCTCCTTCTTCAAAAGGTTCCAGGTGTACCCATCTTCAGCGTTGCCTTCCTCAGAAATGAACCAGTCAGACATAGGAACCCCCAAGATGAACCCATTATGGGATCTCTCGGAGGAATCCTCAATGCAACAAAAAGCGTTGATTTACACCTAAACCATTCACTTTTCGTATTCAATCCACTTCTTGCCACGGATGGGGGCATCTTCCAGTACTACCGGGAGGGCAAAGGTAATCCCGTGGCGAGGGTGGGTAATGAAGAGGGCCTGTTTGGGGACCTCAAAGCCGAAGTTCCCCGAGTTGGCGTACTCGTCATATCCTTTCAAACTGCCATTTACGATCACGCGACCGAGGTGGCAGTACTGATGCCAGTGTCCGAGCAGCATAGTGTCAAATTCCAGTCCAATTTGACCATTTCTAGACCGTTTCTTGTGGTCACCGCGAAGGATCGGCCCGAGAGCCCCAACCATCCCATCCCCGCCACGGAACTGATCCCCATGTGTTAACAGGTACCGATGCCCGTAGATGGAATAGGAACAATCCGGCCCAGATGATACTTGAAAGGTAACTCGTTTGTCATCCTTGAACTCCCGTTCGAGCAGGCAGTAAAGAAGCCAGTCATAAGAGGTATGAACCCGCCCCTTGGCCCGGGTCTTGAGCGTATTGCGACCATGGTTTCCGGTTACGCATGGAACGTGGACGCTGCCTAATGCATCGGCTAAGGACTTTACGCAGGCGCAGAGGACTTCGAGGAGATTAAGGACAGTTGGTATTGTGGGCAATTCATTGGATTCTCTAAGCTCGTCATGTATGTCGCCACTGACCATGTCGCCGCCGAGGGGAAATACAATACCCGGATAATTGGGGTTAACCATGTGGTTCTTGAGAAGGTCAATGGTACGCTCAACCATCCTTTTGGCGCGAGAATGCGCGATACGTAGGTTGTACTTGTTGACACCATTAATCTGTTCTGGGTCCACGACCTCTCCCCAGTGCCAGTCACTAGCGAATAGTGTCGGAACCCCGGGACTGTGCTTGGCCTTGGGCGGATCAATGACCCAGGTGGGAACGTCTGGCTTGGATTCTGATAGTCCAAAAATCACCTCTCTAACGGTTTTGTGGTCCAGGGCCTTCGCACTGTGCAAGTCCCTGATTTCAAGCTGGGCTTCCGCGAGCCTGTCAAATAGGCCCGTAACCAGCCTAGAAGCCTCGTCGTTGCCCTTCACCAGCCTTTCTGCACTCCTACGGGCGCTATCGCGCCTTGCATTGTCCAGCAGCCACAGGGGGTCTTTTGCATCGGCCATTATTTGGACTCCCTACAGAATGCAATCGCGTAAATCTCTGCTATGGTGCGTTCCGATTCGGGTTTTGATAGCCCCGTTTTTTCGAGTTCCATCGCGGCTTGATACAAGTAGTCACGCTGTTTTTTGATTTGATACCCTATCGCTTCACTCACTCCACAACCTCCGCATCCTCAAATTTCACAATGTTGAGATAACCCGCATCCTCGCGGGACTTGTAACCTTCCGGCCACTTCCCCTCATAGGGGACAGTCTGGCCCACCTTATCCCGATACCACATCATCGAATCGGGACAACACTTGATTAGAAGTCTAGGCATCTTGCCTCCATCCCATGCAGTTTACGCACAATCAATGTTCACGCAAGGAAAACCCCCTTTCGGGGGCTCCTTCTCGCGGGGTGTGGCCTCGACCACTCCGGCAACTCAAGCACTCGGTCCCCATACCCCCATATCCAA
>JAKAGP010000405.1 GCA_021825785.1 Nitrospirota bacterium | reverse complement strand
GTTTTTTTCTCCTGCCCGGCCGGGCCCCGACCTAAAAAATCATCTGAAAAATCACCCGAAAAACCTGTGGCCGCCGATAGCTCATAGCCGTCTTTTGATCTAAGGAAAATGGCTGCCGGCATTGGGGCGATCTTCCTTGCCGCACGCGCCCCTTCCCGAGCAATGTCACCTTTGGACAGGTGTTTTAATATTTTTGAGCTTTCATCCTTGAAGACCTCAAGGCCCTTCAGGTTTCTTTTCATCTCGGTAAAGACCCTCTCCCGGCCCATCATGCCCGCAAAAAAGGCGGAAAACCTCTGGAAATCGGACAGATGCCTCAAGCTGAATGCCCCGGTCCGCCGGCTGTCGCAGGCGGCGACGCCCAGAACCGTGCTTCCCAGCACCAGGGGCGCGGCCATAAGGGAGCAGACAGGCTGACCATGCTCGTACCCCGGGGAAAAAAGCTCTTCCCGGTCCATCTTGCTCAGGCACACCGGCTGTCTGTTTTTAAGACAAAGCCTGATTATGCCTTCACTTCTCAGTTTTATCCCCGTGGAGGTGGAGCTTTTAACGGCGATATCGTCTCCCGCCACCCGGAAAACGCTTACCGAATCCGCCTCAAGCAGCTCCCTGGCCAGCAGGAGGGCCTGAGAGAACTCTTTTTCCGCGGCCCCGAGCACATCCAGGTCCCCGGTGGAAAGCCCTGGCTCGCTGTTCTCCTCGTCCAGACGGCTAACCTTCTCCGCAAGGCCGGACGCCAGGGCCTTGAACCGCCTGAGGGCAAAATGAGAAACAGCCCCGGACCCTACGGAAAAAAGAACAAGAGGGACGGCCCCCGGCCTGTGCAGAATAATGTCCCTGGCCCCGAGGGCGGCGATGGCCGCCCAGACGGGCACAAAGACCTGGACGCCGAAAAAGGAGGCGGTGCCAACCGCAAGGGGGATGTCGAGATATGCAGCCCACTGGTATGTGAGGGAAAGCCCACCTGAAATCAGGGCAATGGAAATGAAAAAGCCGGTTTTGTCCAGCGGGTTCTTATTTACAGAATAAACAGACCGGAAAAGGAAATATCCGCAGATGGCCAGGGAAGCGGTAAACCAGAGGGCCGGGTGCAAAAGGGGATAACGAAGGTAAAAACCTGCCGCAAGAGGAAGGAGCACGGCTAAGACGCCTGCTCTTCTTGTGGAAAAATCCCTCTTTTTTTCTTTATTCGTTCGCTTACGCTCGCTATACTATGAACGGCCTCTTTTGTTTTCCTCTTCCTGGTAGAACTTCCGGTAAAGGATCTCCCATTCAGGGCTGCCCTCTACGATCTTCCTGGAATAGGACTCCAGCTTCTTTTTTACAACGGCGTCTATCTGTTCGCCGGCCTTGACCTCGGCGGCCAGGACCCTTTTTATGATCTTGCGCGCCGCAGCCTCGTCCCCTTTCAGCGCTACCAGCTTCTTTTCCAAAAGCCCCTTGAGCAGCACGTGGCTGAGATGCGTTATCTTCTCATCCGATAGCATCAGAGCACCAGGTTCCTTTCCCTCACAAGCTTCTGTTTGGTAAGGTCGAACATCCTTCTGTAGTCCAGCCGCCCTTTTTCAATATCGCTTTCGTATTTTTTAAGGAGGCCCCTTACTTCGTCGTTGAGCCTGTCTTCCACCATGAGCTCATCGATTATTATGGCCTCAGCCTCCCCTATGAGCGTGTCCATCGGGGCCGAAGGCTCCACAAGCCTCTCGCTCACGAGCTTGCCTATGATCTTTTCGGTCAGCGGCCTTACCCAGGTTTTGGGTATTCTCATTCGTGCCTTACTCTAAAAGTCTCTTCCGGTTTATTTTCAAAAAAATAAATTTCTTTTATTGTCTTATTTTTCAACGAAGGGCAGTAATGCAATGTTCCTTGCCCTCATGACTGCATTGGTGAGCTCTCTCTGGTGAAGGGCGCACACGCCGGTCATCCTCCTGGGCAGTATCTTGCCCCTGTCCGTCACGTAAGTCCTCAGCCCCTTCAGGTCCTTGTAATCGATAAATTCGACCTTCTCGGAGCAGAACCTGCAGAACTTCCTCCTGTTCATAAACTTCCTTGGACCTTTGCTAACTCTAGGGTTCATCTATTCTCCTTTTTATCGCTTTTAAAAAATAAATTTTCTTTTTTGAAAAGAGTAAATCAAATCAAATCAAATCAAAAAGGTTCGTCGATTGCGTCATCCGGAGGAGGAAGATAGGCATCTGATCCCTGCGCCGGTGCGCTTTCCGTCTGGCGCTTGCCACCCCCGCTGCCCAGGAAGCGGACCGTCTGGGCCAGCACCTCGAACTTTGACCTCTGGTGGCCATCCTGCTCCCAGCGCCGCTCGCGGAGCCTGCCCTCAACGAGAGCGGGCCTGCCCTTGGAAAGATATTGGCTGCAAGGCTCGGCCTGCTTGCCAAAAACCACGATGTCTATGAATAGAACCTCTTCTTTTCCATCCTGGGATTTTACCCTGGAATTCACGGCGAGGCCGAAGCTGCAAATCGGCGTTCCCTGGCCGCTGTATCTCAGCTCAGGGTCTCGTGTCAGGTTTCCTGCGAAAATTACCTTGTTGAACATTTTCGATTTTCTTACTGCGCCTTTTCCTCAGGGGCAGCTTCGGCAGGTACCGGAGCAGCCGCAGGTGCGGCCGCTGCGGCCGCCGCCTGAATGCTCGCTTCGAGGGCCCTGGTCTGCTTTTTCTCCAGTTTTATAACCATATGCTTCATCACCGGGTCATAAATTCTGTAGAACTCCTCCAGTTTCTGGATGGCGGTCGCAGGGGCCTTAAGGTTATAAAGGACGTAAAACCCTCTTTTGTGCTTATTGAGCTCGTAGGCCAGTTTCCTCATGCCCCACTCATCTGTTTTTACTATCTGTCCTCCGGCATCCTGCATTACGCCCTTGATCTTCTCGATTGCGGCGCGCAGGTCTTCTTCTGGAAGCGTGTCATCGAGGATTACAATATTTTCGTAATAATTCACCCTTTTGAAACCTC
>JAKAGP010000404.1 GCA_021825785.1 Nitrospirota bacterium | reverse complement strand
TCGTACCCATACCATTTCTGCCCGTTTCGCCTTGATCCTCCCCGGTTGTAGTCCGTGGCAAACGGAGGCATGATCCACCCTCCGCCTTTTCTGGGAAGGAGATACTGATAGCCCCGGTCATAAAGCCTTGCCTCCCAACTCTGTTCCACCTCCCACCGACGCGCAGCAACGTCTTTCTGCCCTACAAGATCGCACAGAGCAATCAAAGCTTTTTCTGCTGTTTCGGAGAGTTTTGCGGCAGGATAGGGTGTCGCCCACCACGGAGCGAGTTCGCCGGGATCGAAAGAGGGAGTCTTTTCGCCGGGACCGTCCTGCGCCGTCGCATTGAAGTCTTTGCCTGACGGAATGGCATGAGGAGCGGAGGCTTCGTACTGAGTTTGGGCCATCAGAGCCTCACTTTGCTACATTCTTGGCGAAATTGGCCTTCTCCACCGTCGAAGCAGGATAATTCGATTTGTGAGCCATGATCTTCCGTGCCGCCGCTCCGGTTGACATGCCCATCCGGTTGGCAATTCGAGTGAAAGACCCTTCAGTGCCGCGCCGTTTCATGCTTTCAGCAGCCTTTTGAATCCACTTACCCATCTCATTCCCCTTTCGTCCTGAAATATGTGCAGCATCCAGCCGGTTTCACCACCGCCATCCCAGCCTGCGATAGCCTGAGCGGTTCTGCCTTGGCCTTGGCATCCGCAATAACGTCAGGATGCGAACACTGATTCGGCCAGCGAAAATGCCCGCAGTTGTGGCATTGAAACGGGCCATCCTCGGGCGGCGCGTACCCGCTCTTTGGCGTCCCGATGGGCGCATTAGAAACCTTTGCCACGGAGTCCACTTCCAAGCCGCCTTACGGCCATTCGGGTGACAGGGCCCCATCCTGCCGGAACCTTTGGGTTGACCGACTGAGCCTTGTACTGCTGGTCATAGGCCATTTTCTGCAACATGCCCCGTGGAGCATCCTGACCCTGTTTCCCCAGTTGAGCGCCGGCCATCATCATCCGTTGGGCATCCTGGTGGCCCAACTTAAACTTTAGTGTCGCCTTCATCTACCCTCCCATCCTCGCGCCTTACCCTATCTGCTTCCTTTGGCCCCGTCGGATGGACTCTCGACCTTGCATGGGTCTCAATCGCATCGGGGGGCGGCGGAACATAGAACTCTTTTGCCACCTCCAAAGCCCGGTAAGACTGCGGATGGACCGAAGTGCTTGTGGCCCCGTCCGCATGTTTCAGTGTAACCCTATGTCTTCCCGCGCCTTCCACTGAAATGTTAATACCCCTCACATTCCCGTGATCGAGAATCGCCTGCTTGTGCACGTTCCCCGAAGGCGCTTTCTCTTTCTCATCCAGCCAGTTCTGATACTTCTGATGCTGCTGCGCGTGATGGAATGTTTTTCCATCAGAAGCGGTAAACGTTGCCATCCACTCTCTCCCAGTCCACGTCTTTCATCCATTCCGGCTGCTCTGGTTTCGGAGCCTGCATAAGCGCCCGGTAATCCGCAAACTGCTTCTCCAGAATGCCATAGTTCCGCTTCAGATCGGCATTTTCTCTGAGAAGCTTGGCAATTTGCTTGTTCAGAGCATCGCTGTCCTGCTGCGCCTTTCCTATAGTGGAGAGCAGGGAGTCGATGTATTCCTGACGAGGGTTAAGAAGCCAGTCGAGCATTTCGCCTCCACATCATATCCCGTAGAATCTCAATGGTTTTCCACTCAACACGATAGGCTGAATTGATCCAGAGAGGAGCTAGTTCCGGTTTCCCGGCCTCAATGCACCGCTTCAGAATCTCATCCTCGATCTGAATTGCGTCCAGAATCATAGTTCCTTCATCCAGAGAGGCTTGTAATCGGGATTGATTACCTCAACATCTCTTTTGCCTAGATTCTTAACCGTATACAGCCATTTTGCAAGAGGATCTTTGATCCCGGAGGCGTGTTCCCTCACTTTTTCATCCTTTGGAACAGGTTCATTGCTCAACATTCCATAAAGACCGTGCCTAAATCCATCCCAGCAATCGTCCGCCTTTTGCGCTGTATCGTTCTGCTCTGCCTTATGGACTTTTTCGGGGTTGTCCTCATCTCGCATCAGGGAGGGGATTGCTCTTATCAGTTCAGGGCACGTATCAAGAATGACAACCTGATGTCTCGCTAGCATGTTGTAGACGAACGACGCGCTTGATGCAGGATCTCTAGTTCCCTTTGACACTCCTGGCAGTCCGCGAGCATGGAGTAGTGCGGACATCTCCTGAGCGGGGGTGTGGGCTTCCATTCGTTGCGAAAACTGCTCGTGGCTATACCAGATCCCCACGAGTCGTTCGGGAGTCCCAATCTCAACTCGCTTGGAGTCTGCATCCCATCCTTCCCACTGATTGATGCTTGCTTCTGCAATAGCTTGCGCCCACCAGTGATTGTCTTTCCCTCTTTGGACAAGCTCCCGGTAAACAACCACTTTCGACCGATATGAACCGTCCAGGTCATTCCTTACCTCCGCTCTTGTCATCCAGTATGCCGCAGAATAGTGCGCTCTGCCGGCATCCCATCCCATCCATTTCGGCTGCCATGCCTGCCACCGGATCTTTTTTGGATCGTTTCTCAGATTCACCACATGAATCGACGGATCCCAGCAGTCAAAATACTGCCCCGAGACCGCATCCAGATTCCCATGCAAGAGCTTTTCCCGCATATCTTTAGGCAGCCCCATCAGCCTGTTGTAAAGCATCGGGTCTCTCTGCATAAGATAGGGATTATCCAGCAAGGTCGTATGGACGAACGCCCAATCGTCCGGGTTGTACACACAATGCCATTTTCCGTCCTGCTGAATCCACCACCGGTCGTTCTTGTCCTTCCTCGCACCCTCCGGTACTTCAAACGGCCTCTTTTCAACAAACTGCGCTCTATACCACGGCCAGTGAGGGCCTATCGGGTTAGTACACGTCAGCATCACCGGATACGGAAGTCGTCCTTCCTCGCCCGGTTTGCACTCTGGATTCAAGCGGT
>JAKAGP010000403.1 GCA_021825785.1 Nitrospirota bacterium | reverse complement strand
ACCTGGCTGGCCACCACCCGGCCGGAACGCACCTTGAGAACGGCCAAACGCGAGACCCCGCCGTCGTCGTGCAGGCCCAGAACGTCCAAGTCGCATCCCTCGGCCGCGCTCACCCGCTGACGCTCCAGGGTTTTGGTGAGCGCCTGCCAGCGGTCGCGCAGCACCGCCGCCCGCTCGAATTGCTCGTCCGCCGCGGCCTGACGCATCTTGCGCTCCAGTTCGGCGGCCACGGCCTCGCCTTGGCCCGCGAAAAAGGCGGCGAGCTGTCGGGCCAGGGCCTGGTACTCCTCGGCGCTGATCCGGCCCGCGCAAGGAGCCAGACAGCGGCCCATCTGGGCGTCCAGGCAGGGCCGGGCCCGGCCCTTGAGCGCACTGTCCGAGCAGCGGCGCAGGGGGAATATGCGTTGCAGCCAGTGCAGGGTCTTGCGCGCCGCACCGGCGCTTTCGAAGGGCCCGAAGTAGCGCGCGCCATCTCCCGCGTCGGGCCGGCGCACCAGCGAGAAACGCGGGAACTCGTCCTGTAGCGAAAGCCGGAAGTAGGGATAGCTCTTGTCGTCGCGCAGGTCCACGTTGTAGCGCGGGCGATGGCGCTTGATCAAGGTGGACTCCAGGAGCAGCGCCTCCTTCTCGCTGCCGGTGACGATGTAGTCCACGGCCTCCACCCGGGCGACCATGGCCATGACCTTCTGGCGATACCAGGAGGGCGCATCCTCCTCGCGGGCATAGGAGGCCACCCGGGCCTTGAGGCGCTTGGCCTTGCCCACGTAGATGATCTTGCCGGCCGCGTCCTTCATGAGGTACACGCCCGGGTCCTGGGGCAGGTGCTCCAGGACCGCCCTGATGATTTCACTGCTCATGCCGAAAAATATATCAGGAAGGCCGGCCACCGGGGAATAACGCCCGGCGGGCCGGCCCAGAGGAGACCCTAGGGCTTGATCGCCTTCTTCAGCCTCTCCTGCTCCAGGCGACGGCGCTCATCCAGTATCTTGTCCCAGTCGGGGCCCTGATAGGTCAAGACCACCACGCCCACCCCTTCCCGCACCGCCGTCAGTTCCAGGGCCACCGACATCTCGGTCAGCTTCCAATACACCGCCCAATTTCCGCAGGCTGCCTGGCCCAGGCAGGATTGGCGAAGGTGATATCGGTAACCTGGACATGAGTGACCGGCCAGCCCAGTTTGACATGGAGGTTTCCATTGATTGTCAGAGCGCGTCCGGTTTTGATCTCAGTTCGAGCTGAATAGGTGGTGTGCTTGATACTCCCTGACGATAAAGATGTGAGTAGATGCCGCTATCTGGATTTTCTGGTACGTTCAGTCCGATATCATGCGCCCCCAAACACCCAAACCAAAGCCTCAGTGTTATTTCATTTTATGGTTAAGACTCGCCATACCTCTCACCATTTTGATCTTCGACAACCGCTTTAAGCCTGCTTGAAATACTAACCATTTTTTCTCTCGTTTCCGCGTCAGGATTCTTTACAAGAATATTGCCATCACAGCAAAAAAACCAGACCTTATGTTGACGTGGATGTTTTTTCCAAACCGAGATACCGTCCTGAACAATTTTGATGCTTTCACCAATTGGATTACTCGCCTCCGCGAAACCATCATGGCGCATTTCGTCATCACCGCTTACATATTCTAACCATTCTTTCAAAGTGATTGGGAAAAAGCTTTTGTCAGCATTATACCTATTTATATATATGCGAGTGCCATTTAATATTTTATAAACATCATCGTTGCGAATATAGTAGTATTGTCCAATATCGAGCAATCCGATCATGTACATTTTCCGGAGATATTTCTTTAATACTTCCTCTGAAATTGAAGGGATAGCATCTAATAGTTCCGCTCTTGTCGTTATAGATTTATTGCTTTCCTTGAAGAAATTTAAAATTAAGACAACTGCATTGTCAAATTCCATTGTATTTCCTCTTTTGGAACAAAAACATCTATCGGTTTTGTGTGTTCCAAACTTTTAAGACGGTATTATGGATGTCCTCATGCATAAGTTTTTTCAAGTGTTCACTCAAGCTTTCGAACCCCATTGCTTCTTTAATTCGCATCTCGGCCAACTCATGTCTTAAAAATACCTCTGTCCTACTACTGACCTTACCGTCTAACAAATTACCCCATTCCGTTGTGTTTTTAAAAAAAGCATCGAATTGACTTTTCTGATCATTCTTGGGTATTTCAATAAATTTATTATTAAAAATATATTCCTTTAAATCCTTAATATCTTCTTCTGAAATTTTTTTACCCACATAATGATCGATTACATTATCGATCTTGTTTAAGCCCACAGGAGGATACTCTTCGAATAGTATTTCTTCTCTTATCTTTGATTTAAGTAATTTTGCTTCTGTTGTGCTGAATCCATCAACATTTCTTCCAGCCACTATTCTGATATCATCTTTTAGTCCATTAATAAAGTTGTAAGCATCTTGTGGATTTAAAAATTCCTTTTCTGATAAAATTATTGCCCTTTTGGATGCATTGGTTAAAGCCATTCCTTCTATTATTTCATCACCGCTTTTTATAACACTGCCTGTGGTAAATACAGCCCCAATAGTTGCAGTACTAAAAGCCTCCCAACCATCCCATGTCCCTGACCATCCAATAAAACCCGATATGTCAGATACCCAATCAATGGGGCCTTTTGATGTGAGATAATTCATTATTTTTGTTGGCCCACTTTTAACGGCATCCTCCACCAAGGCGCCTGCGTTTACTATCCAATCCCATTCCGTTTTACCTCTTCCAACCATCCAATCAAGACCGTCCTCATAATATTGGGCGTCAATTATCAGCGCATTTGCCGCATCTATCCAAGGATTGGAAAAATTCGCCATTGCGTTGTTTAGCAGATAGAATGGCGTTAAAAAGGGATTGTCCGGTGGCCCTAAATACTTTCCGCAGCGGGGGATCGTAAAGTAATTAGAGCCCTCTATAGTCTCTTGGTTCATGCTTTGATCGGGGGTGCTTA
>JAKAGP010000402.1 GCA_021825785.1 Nitrospirota bacterium | reverse complement strand
CCGATCTATTACATCGAAGGCAGAATATCCTGGTATCAATACGAGACAAATGCCCTAAATGCAAGAATGAGGGAGCAGCAGGCATTCAAGGCCCGGCAGATAGGCGATATTGTGAAGATGCAAAGCCAGATCCCGGGGATCGGGAATCCTGTAATACGTGTCCCGATTACTCCGGTAATGCACATACCGCATTATTCAGGTTCCCCTAGGCCAGTTTTAAAGCCAACCTCAGATTGCATGCGCGATTGCGAAAATACAGGGGTTTCTTTCGGTATCTGTTTATCACAATGCGGCCTGTTTACCAAAGTGCGGCATTGAAATTCTGCGCTGATCTGCCTTTCCCCGGTCTAGCGGCTTCACAACATGGTATCATTAAAGATGTGTGCATTCGTCCATTTCCCCGTAAGGCCCTTTCCTATTAAAGCTGAGAGGATGAAGCCTTAATCAGAATGGGTCTCGCCGCGTTCCGCTCCCTTAATCACCGTAATTACCGCCTGTTTTTTGCTGGCCAGGGCATCTCATTGATAGGCACATGGATGCAGCAGCTGGCAATGAGCTGGCTTGTTTACCGGATGACAGGCTCCGCCCTGCTTCTGGGGGTTGTGGGTTTTGCTGGCCAGATACCCTCGTTTGTGCTTGCCCCCTTTGCGGGCGTTCTGGCCGACAGGTGGAACAGGCGCCGCGCGCTTGTTATCACTCAGACCCTTTCCATGCTCCAGGCCTTTGCGCTTGCGGCCCTGGTGCTCACAAAGACCATCTCCGTATGGCAAATAATTCTGCTTAGCATCGGGCTTGGCTGCGTAAACGCGTTCGATATCACTACCAGGCAGGCCTTTGTCCCGGACATGCTTGAGAAAAAAGAGGATTTGGGCAACGCCATTGCGCTGAACTCCTCCCTGTTTAACGGCGCAAGGCTCATCGGTCCCGCCGTCGCCGGGGTACTGATAGCGCTGGTGGGAGAGGGCATGTGCTTCCTGTTAAACGGGGTGAGTTACATTGCGGTTATCGCGGCCCTCCTCATGATGAAGCTTGAAAGGCCTCCGCTTCACACGGAAAAAGAGGGTTTCATTAGCGGGATATCACAGGGGTTTTCCTACGTGTCCGGCTTCGCGCCGATCAGATCCATCCTCCTTCTGCTTGCCCTAATAAGCTTCACCGGGCTGCCGTATGCGGTGCTCATGCCCTTGTTCGCAGGCAAAGTGCTGCATGGCGGCCCGCATACGCTCGGGTTTCTGATGGCCGCCTCCGGCTTGGGAGCGCTGGGCGGCACCATCTTCCTGGCCTCAAGAAAAGATGCCCTGCGGCTTGGAATGATGACCCCGATCGCAGGGGCGGTATTCGGGACGGGGCTCATGGCCTTCGCCTATTCACATTTCCTGTGGCTTTCCCTGCTTCTCATGGCCGTCACCGGGTTCGGCATAATGGTCCAGATGGCCTCAAGCAATATAGTCCTGCAGAATGTGGTCGATGACGACAAAAGAGGCAGGGTGATGAGCTTTTTTGCAATGGCTGTTATGGGCGCGGTCCCCTTTGGCAGCCTGCTGGCGGGCGGCCTGGCCGGCAGGATAGGCGCTCCCGCCACCTTGTTTGTCTGCGGAGCGTGCTGTGTCCTTGGCTCCCTGGCTTTCTCCTGCAGGATTTCTTCTTTGCAGGAAGAGCTTGAGCCCCTGTACGGATCAAAAGAATCAGTCTGATGTATGTGGGCCATGCCGGCCTGAACTGTCCGCCATGCGGAAAATCATTTTTTTCTGTGCCCTCCTAGCCTAGGTACGGGATGCGATGGGATATAATCCGGATATGGGGACCATAGAGGAAGGCGTCAGGAGATTCAACGGGGGCATGTATTTTGAGGCCCACTAGGAGTGGGAAGACATCTGGAGGGTCGAGGGGGACGCGGAGAAGAGGCCCCTCATTCAGGGCATGATAAAGATCGCCGCGGCCCTTGATCACTTTACAAAGGGTGAGCACACGGGCGTTTCAAAGCTTCTTTCAGGCGGATTGGAGCTGCTGCAAAGGGGTCAAAAACATTGGGAGGCATGCTTTCCGGAATGGGACTTGGCGCGGTTCGCCGCGGAGGTTGCTGCGTTTGGGGAGATGGCTGCCGAAAAAAGGCGTCTGGCCGTCCTTCCAAAAATAACGCTTAAAAAAGGCCGCCCTTAGCGGGCGGAAGTGACCCGCATGGCTGTTATAGGAAAAATTACCCGCCCTCTATCATGCGTCTCAGTTTCCCCAGATCAAGCGGCTTGCTGATGTATTTAATGTTTGTGTGGTCACTGATCTGCTCCGATATCAGGCTTTTCGAATAGCCGCTCATCAGGATAACGGGGATACCGAACTCCTGGACTATGCGCCTGGCGGCTTCAATCCCTCCCATTTCCCCTTTGATCTTCACATCCATCAAAACCAGGTCCGGGCGCTCTTCACGTACTTCACCTACGGCCTCCTCACCCGAGGTTACCGGGCCAACGGGCTCAAAACCCCACGTTTCAAGCAGGTCCGCGAGGTTCATGGCCGTTATCACTTCGTCTTCTACTATTAAAATACGCTTCAAAGCGCACCTATTGTCAATCGGAACATAAATTTCAGCGCCGCGTTTTTCCCCTTGTTCTCCCGGAGCATTCTTTTTCGTTCGTCTTTTACCTTTTTGTTTGTCTCTTACGCTGCTTAAATTATAAGGTAAAATTATAAAGTTACAATTTTAGAAAAACAAAGGATTTTTGAAATTCAGGTTTCTTTATTTATTAAAAAAGCAATACTGTTGATGGAAGCCGGCAATGCGGACTGGTCATGATAGAATTAAAAGCAGAAGATTTTTTGCGCTATAAACAATGGAGGCACTTTCTTCTAAAAATGTTAGTGGGCTACAGGATAACAGTACCGGAAGAGGCCGGGCGCTTCAGTGCGGACCTCGTTCAGATATCGGTCTACCGGGGGATGGAAGGCAATGTCCAGCGGGTCTCCGCCTGCGCGCGGGCATGCAGAGAGATC
>JAKAGP010000401.1 GCA_021825785.1 Nitrospirota bacterium | reverse complement strand
GTATTCCATCATTTCCGCGATGGTGAAGCAATCGTGAACCTCGGCCACGCTCACGTCTTTGGCTGTTATGCCCGCCATCTCATAAGCTCGCTTGGCTGCGAGTTGAGCGCATTTCAATCCGCTAAATGTGTCTCGTCCGGCCATATTTATCGGAGCTGTGGCCATTCCAAGACCACGAATCCAGACGGGCTTTTCACAAAGTTCTTTGGCCTTTTCCTCCGAAGCCAAAATAACACATGAAGATCCATCCGCATTTGCGCAGCAATCCATCATCTTCAGAGGAGTGGCGATATATTTCGGTTCCATTATCTTTTCTAGTGTCAGGGATTTACGAAATACCGCTTTTTCATTCACTACCCCATAAGTGGAAGATTTTAGACGAATCAGAGCAAGATCTTCCTCAGTGGTGCCATATTTCTGAAAATGGCCTCTGGCGTACATTGCGTAATATGCGGGCATCATCGTTCCAAATGGGGCTTCCCATTGGATGTCGGCTCCTCTCCCCATTCTCTCCTGTGACTCTGCGGAGGAGATTTCAGACATTTTTTGAAACCCGAGGACCATGACAACATCATGTAGCCCTGAAGCTATGAGAGCATACGCGGTCCGCAAGCCGCTTGAACTCGAAGAACAGACACTCTCCACATAGAAAGTCGGTTGAGGATTCAATCCTAAATATTCGGCCACCAACCCCGCTGGTGTTCTTTGTTTATCGTACTCCGGAGCCGAGCAAATGATGGAAGCGTCTATCTGATCCGACTTGATTCCAGATCCTTGAAGAGCCTCTCTGAACGCTTCAAACGCTAGTTCACGAATTGATCCAGGATATGCGCGGACAAACGCGCTTTGCCCAACCGCTATGACCCCTACCTTTGGCATTCAATCCTCCTCGTTCAGGAACTTCTATTCACTGATAAAGACTTTGACATGTTACCATACCAGAATGTGTTGAGCAATCCGGTGACGTGAACTTTGTCGGACACGCTTGATGAAAACGTTTCTCTCTGTTAAATCTGCGAAAATAAGCAAAATTTCTTTTCTATCCTTTTTTGCTTTATCGCCAAAAAGTTCCCATTCAGAAGGGAGAATCGTGAATGGAGATTAAAAGAATCGGCGTCATCGGCGCAGGACTCATGGGCGCCGGCATCGCGCAAGTAGCGGCTCAAAGTGGCTTTCAAGTCAACCTTATGGATGTCGAGGAGAGATTTGTAGCAAAAGGTGTCTCGACAATAGAAAAAAATCTCAAACGCATGGTTGATAAAGGCGTTATTCCATCATCTGAAGCAGAAGCCACTCGTGGTCGTATTTCCACATGCCTGAGTTTGGCCGACTTGGCGCAGGATGTGGACATGACTATTGAAGCGGTTATAGAAAACCTTGAGCTAAAGAAAAAGGTTTACAAGGAATTGGATTCCCTGGCTGCCCCAAGCGTGATTTTCGCTTCGAACACATCGGCTTTGAGCATAACAGAGATGGCCGGCGCAACAAATCGACCAGACAAGTTCATCGGAATGCATTTTTTTAATCCTGTTCCAGTCATGAAACTGGTTGAAGTGATAAGAGGGTACGGGACTTCTGATGAAACAGTTAAGATAACCAAAGAAGTAGCAAACAAGATGCGAAAGACTGGTATCGAGGTTTTGGAAGCCCCTGGATTTGTAGTTAACCGGATTCTTGTCCCTATGGTAACGGAAGCTATCTACGTACTTCAGGAAGGGCTGGCGACAGCAGCGGAAATCGACGAGGGAATGAAACTCGGCGCCAATCACCCCATGGGCCCCCTTGCTTTGGCTGACTTGGTTGGTCTGGACACCCTGTTGAGTGTTCAACAACATCTGTACGAAGAGTTTGGAGATCCCAAATACAGGCCGCCGGTATTGCTTAAGAAAATGGTTAGAGCGGGCCGTCTGGGTAGAAAAAGCGGCAAAGGCTTTTACGATTATTCATGATTGATCTCAGTCATTTTTGGAGGAAAACATGGAAGGAATTGATCGCTTCGGACTAACCGAAGAAGAACAGATGCTTCAAGATATGGTAAGGCGCCTCGCAAAAGAGAAAATTGCTCCAGGAGCCGAAGAAAGAGACAAAAAGGGAGAGTATCCCTACGAAATGCTTGAACTCATGAAAGAAAATGGGTTGATGGGTATCGATTTTCCCGAAGCCTACGGTGGTATGGAAGCAGGGATGCTGGCCCATTGCATTGCTGTGGAAGAACTGGCCAAAGCAGACGCGTCTATAGCCCTGATCCCTTCGGTACAGGAACTTGGGAGCCTACCAATTATACTGGCGGGAAACCACGAGCAAAAAGAAAAATATCTCACCCCATTGTCAAGCGGGGAAACAACAGCGGCATTTGGCCTTACGGAATCAAAAGGCGGCTCTGATGTCGCTGCCCTTAAAACACGCGCGGTCCGAAAAGGTGACAAGTACATTCTAAACGGTTCAAAGATGTGGATCACGAATGGTGGGATAGCAGACACTTTCAGCGTCTACGCCATTACAGACCCCGATGTGCCGTCCTACAAGGGGGCTAGTGTTTTTATCGTTGAAAAAGGGTGGCCAGGATTCACGATTGGGAAGAAAGAAAGTAAGCTGGGCATACGGTGCTCTGACACAAGAGAACTGGTATTTGAGGATGTGGAAATCCCGGTAGAAAACCGTCTTGCTGAAGAAGGCTCCGGCTTTCATATTATGATGAAAACCCTCGATTTCAGTCGTCCTTCTGTTGGCGCTCAAGCGCTTGGTATAGCTGCGGGCGCTTTCGAGTACGCCACTCAGTACGCCAAAGAAAGGATCACTTTCGGCAAACCAATCATTAAGCATCAGGCCATAGCTTTCAAGCTGGCTGACATGGCCATGAGGACCGAGGCCGCCCGGCAACTGCTCTATAAAACCTGCGCCCTCTACCAGGAGCAGCCCAAGGACATGAGCCGTCTCCCCGAGCAACTGGTGCGGATGAGCGCCATGGCCAAGTGCCTCTGCGGCGACG
>JAKAGP010000400.1 GCA_021825785.1 Nitrospirota bacterium | reverse complement strand
AGAAGGCCGTTGATCAGAAAATAGACGCCGCAGGACAAGGCCGCATAACCGAATACAAAATAGGCCACCCGGTACCAGCGCCCGGGGGCGGCCGGGCCTTCCTCCGGCACCCTTCGCTCGCTTCGCAGGCGCGCCACCCAGGCCGGTTTTTCCTCGGCCGCTGCTTCCAGGGGAATGCTGCCCGCGAACATCGCCTCATTCATCGGAAAACTGGAAGGCCGCAGGTGTCCGATGAAGAAATGGACGATAAATATGTAGGTTACTGCCAGAATGGCTTCCGCCTCGTGAAGTAGTGCGGCAATATTCAGCGACCATCCCGGTAAAATGCGGCTGGTCGCCAGCGGATACATCAGCATCAGGCCGGTTGCCGCCAAAAGCGGCAGCCCCCAGTAAACCGCCCAGTAGTCGAATTTCTCCCAATAGGTCCATCGGTCGAAGCGGGGCGGCGGCCCCAGTCCGAAAATCCAGCGGACCTGCTGGCCGAAATGCTTCAGGTCGTTGAAATTGGGAACGAGGGAGTCTTCTCCGAAAATGCTTTTCAGGGGCGTGCGCCACTCGATTCGCGTGAGCAGATATACGGAATGGAGGATGAACCCCAGGATCATCGCCACGCCCACCCATTTGTGAAGTTGCAAGGAGCCCTCATACCCGCCGACCAACGAATTGACTTTCCGGCCCCAGACTGTGCCGATATACAGGCGGCTGAAGCCGGTCGCGGTTTGCAGCAGGAAAGTGATCATCAGCGACAGGTGAAACAGGCGATCGATCACATTGAACCGATTAATGCGTGCTTTCGTCTTCATTTTCGACCTCTTTCTCCCGCGCAAACAACTCGCGCAGCCCCGTCAGGAAGCTGTGAGGGATGAAGAAGGCAAGCGTTCCCACCAGCAGGAGTGTCATGAACCAATAGGTCAAATACAGGAGAGGAAAGTTCTTGCGGGCCGCATCCGATCCGGGTGCCGGTGCATGGACGATGTAGCCGCCGAACGAGGCGTTGGCCCCTTCGTGGCATTTGGCGCACACGTAGGCATGCTTGCGGATCGGGTTCATTGGCGAATTGTAGTGCTGAATGCTGGCAATCGGTTCCCCGCCGTGACACTGACGGCAGGTGAGATTGGCGCGCTGGGTGTGCAGGTCTTCGGCCTGCTCGGGATGACAGGATTGGCAGGTTTTGAATTCGTAAAAGTCTAGCCCTGCATGGGAGTCCGCCAGATGCGAGCGGCTCCGCACCTTGGCCGCGGATGGGCTGTATTCGATGATCCCGCCCTGCACGCCAGGCACTTCGATGAACGGACGGTTGCGCCGTGGAAGCACTTCGAACTCTTCATAGTATCCTGTGCTGACCTCCTGGCTCTTGTAGCGCCGGATAGCGGAAGCCACTTCATCGGCGGCGACGGGCGGGGGCCAGAGAATGAGCGCCCCCGCCATCACCGAGGCCAGCATGGCAAAGATCCTCAGCATAAACGGTGATCGTGGCATCACGACCTCCTGTTCATTGTTTCGGGGCTTCCGGCCGGTAGCTGATCGGCTCGATGGGGCTTCCCACCGGCTTCGGTATTTTGGCCAGCGCTTCCCATTTCGCTTGCAGCTCTTGCAAATCCTCATTTTTATGTTTGTGGCAGGTCTGGCAGGAATTGGGCATCTCTTTGTTCTTCAGCGTTTCCGATGGCAGCAAAGTAGTAAACACGTGGCTGTGCAGGTCACCGGACTCGGCGCTGGTGACGATCCGGGGCATGTGGCAGCCCACGCAGTTGGCGAAAGAGTGAATGGAGTGGGCCATGTTCTGGCTGGTTTGAACGTGGCATTGGAAGCACTGCTTCGAACCGGCGGCATGGGTTTGCGAACGGGTCGGCGGCACCCCGATCTGATGGACAAAGTGGCAAGACGTACAGGAAACCCCTTCTATATGGTGTTTGGATTGTTTCCAGTCTATATATTGCTGGTGGTGGGCCTTGGAAAATTCGTTGCCGTAAAGATGCTTGGCGTCACCACCGGCAAACGAGGTGGATTGATAATAGGTCTCCAGGGCCTTGCCCGGCTCGTAACCCACGGCCCACTCGGCATCCTTGTGCTTGGTGGCTTTGCCGCGGTTGTGACAGGAACCGCAAATCTGCACGCTTACGCCGGAGGTGAGCTTAGAGGGATTGATAATGGTCTGCCGTTTGTCGAACACCGCCGTCTTGGGCAAGGCCGCATGCCAGGAGCCTTTCCCGTGGCAGGCTTCACAGCCGACCGCGGGCTCCACGAACGTCTGCTTTTCCAGATCGACCCCCGTGGCATGGCAACCACCGCATTTGAGCAGCCATGGATTCTTGTCCCAGGTTGCCTCGTTATAGTTCACCCAGCGATCGGTATCCGCATTGAATTGAATCGGGCTGATATACAGCACGCCACCCTTTTCAACGATGTAGCGCTGTTTCCACTGGCTGCCGATCGTGTACTTGATATCAGCTTCTTTCGGGATATAAATTTGGTCCACAGGCACTTTGAGTTTGTCGATCTTGGACAGATCCTCGCGGATGCGCTTTTCATCTAGCTCCGCGATGATCGCATCCCGGTTTTTCTGGACGTCTGCGGTCATGCGGCTGTGGAGCGTCATCTTCCAGGAATCATAATGCTCCAGGTGGCACATTTTGCAGGTTTCCGATCCGACGAAGGCTTTCGGCTGCGCCATGAGCTGTTTGACATCAATCGCCGGCTCTCCGCCACAAGCCGACAGCCCGAGGGCTACGAAGATCGCCAGGACCGCTGCCAACGCATTTGCTTTCATGTCCAACCTCCATGAGTTGGTTATTTATATTCAAACGCTGTGGAGCATGACCACGCTGAGGCCAGGCTGGCAATTTCGCGCAAAAAGGAGTTTCTGTGGTTCCGGTTCGGGAGGGTGCGTGATTGAATAAGAATTGTTTTCTAAATATCACGCAGATTCTGTGGGGTCAACAAGGCCGTAAGATACCAGCCACCCAACAAAGGCGCGCACACTGCGTGT
>JAKAGP010000399.1 GCA_021825785.1 Nitrospirota bacterium | reverse complement strand
CCAGTTATTGTCCACAACAGCACCGGAAGTATTTGGGCTGGCCAGATCAAAAGTGGCACAAAGTTCGAAATCAAGCGAATCCTTGCGCACATAGCCGTAAGCACCGCCGGTAGCCGGATCAGACGGCACGGCAAAACCGCTGAGCGTATCACTGAGAGCTGAGAGATTGGGTGGCAGATCGCCCGTGCGCTCGCGATAGCCGATGATCTGCCATTGGATATTAGTGAGATCAGTGGTGCGCTGATTGTCGAAACGCAAAGCGCGTTGCGTAGCCGGTGAACCAACGAGGAGGAAGCCTCCCGCCATGGCGATAAGGACCAGGCCCACTCCCAACCATCTCAAAATCTGAGGCAAACGGCCGAGATGGCTGTTTGGCGGCAAGCGTTCGAGGAGGTAATAAGCGAAGACCACGGCCGCTACGATCATCACCGCCGCTACCTTGAAGATGAATCGGCCGGAGAGTTCCCCGTTCAAGTACCAATTGATAAGCACGATGAGATCAACAACCATCACTGCGCCGGAGAGGAAAAGGGTCAGATCAATGCGCCATTGGCGGATCCAGACCTGGCGTTTGAGCGGATTCTTGATCAGATCCCGCGCGATGAGCCATTCGGCCAGATAGAGTGCCGGCACCATCACGAGGAGAACCGAGATTGGCCAAGCGATAGCGCCAGCTGACCAGACAGTATAGAGATTGTCCGGCATCAGACGATCCAATACCGTGAAAGCCAGATTGAGTAGAGCGATCATGGACACATAGAGGGCGGCCGTGACGCCCAAATGAAGGAAGAAATCCTTCGGGGTAATAGTGTGATTCATGGGCATATTATAACATTCTCGGTCCTGGGAGATTTGCACAGCTGGCATCTTGCATTATGGCCCCGAGAAGTGCAGACTGATTTATCAGAAACCCCGCAAAGGAACCTTCAAATAACCTCTTATTATGATATCAGCCAATCTGATAGAGGAATGCCTGCCGCTCGTCGGAGTGGTAGTCGATAAGGTCAAAGAGCGTGTCCCGACTCACATCAATCGGGATGATCTGTACAGTGCCGGCATCGACGGTTTGTTGTCAGCGGCCAATAGGTACCGGGAGGGTTTGGGACGGTTTCAGACTTATGCTTACTCCCGTATCAGAGGCAGTGTTCTCGATACTCTGCGCAAGATGGATACTTGCACCCGGAGAGGTCGGCAAGTATACAAAAAGGTTGAAGCCGCTCGGATGAAACTCGAGCAGACCTTCAGGATGCCGGTAAGCTACGAGCAAGCAATAGTCTACCTCGGCTGGAATGCCAGCCGTAGCTATCGCTTCAAAGCGGTTCTCCGAAACATCTTGGATACGGCCAAGTTCGTGGAGCTCGACCATGCCCCAGAGCATCTCCAGGAACAAGGCTTGTGTCCCTGCGAAAAAATCGCCGATCCGGGCGCCGTCAATCCGGCGGAATGGGTTGGCGACCAGGAGATACTTGAGGAAATGCGGTTCTTGATCATCGCTTGCTTGAAAGAAAAGGAGCAAATGGTCATCCGGGCACATTACATGGAAAACCGTAGTTTCGCGGAGATCGCTCCAACTATGGGTGTTTGTGCTGCCAGGATCAGCCAGATTCACGACCAAGCCATCCTCAAACTGAGGAGATTGATGCGTGAATAGGGCCGAACCAGACAAGAAGTTTTTACCCCCCCCGCAACGGTTGCGGGGGGTTTTTGTTGCCGAGAATAAGAAATCGGCCATATTATTTTTCGGAAACCAGGAAAAGATCAACGGTGCGCGCACTAGGATTCGAACCTAGGACCCCACCAGTATCAGTGGTGTGCTCTACCAACTGAGCTATGCGCGCAAGCGAGGCAACAAAGGACAAATGTTCATGCGTTTGGCCTTGGGGGCCGAGCGCCGCGCGCATATGCCTCATATACGCGCAAACAAGTCAACAAATAACAAATGAGTACACTTACAAGCTAAGTGACCCGAAAAATATAGCAAAAATGGCCGATTTAGGCAAACAGACGACACCGAGAATCCTCTCTTATCCCCTTCAACTCGTGACAAGCCCCATGTTAGCATCTTAATTAGCAAAAAATGAAAACTGCTCCCCAAAGTCCAGTGCCGTCCAGCGCCGGCACATTATCAGGGGCAAGTGACCTGCCAGCACCTGCACCCTTCGAGATTATTCTACAGCGGTTCTCTTCGGAAAAGGTTTTGTGTGGCGACAAAGCCAATACCGGATCAACTCCCGAAGTGAATCAGCGCAAGCCGCACCTTTTGAGGACTTGGCGGTGCTTTTCTTGAAAAGTCCTCTCTCACCTCACATCGGCGGGAACCATCCCCGCCGATTTTTACTTGCAAGACAATCTTCGACAAGAACAGCAACATCGGCATCTGCACGACGAATCCTGATACTATACCCTATTTGAAAAAGATCGGAATTTCGATTGACTGCGATTTGGCCGGATCGCCCGAGGGATTGTCGTTCTTCAAGATGACCGCGCCGCGCGTGCCATATTCAGGCTTGGTGAAATTGATAGTCGCTGTAAAAGGTACGGGACCCGCGACCATCCAATCACCTTGGGCTTGGGCGTGACCTTCACCAATAATACGACCGTCCCAATCAACGACCATGACCGGGAAAGAAGCCTCGAAATACCAGCTGCCCGGGGCAATACCAGACACCAGAAGCGGTGTGGTGGAACTGACGGCCTGTTCCGGCAAAGGTTGCGTAACCACCGGCAAGGAAAGCTTGGTCGTCACGATAGCGCTCGAACGAGCGGCTTGGTCAGCCCGCAACCACACAATGACCCAGACCATGAGAGCGGCGAGGGCGATCATCACGAGGGACCATATGATCAGAGAAGATTTCTTCATAAGTGGGCACGGGGAGACTCGAACTCCCAAGGATTGCTCCATACGCTTCTGAGACGTACGCGTATACCAATTCCGCCACGTGCCCGTATTTTTACAATGAGTGCGCGGATACTACTATATTGTTTTTTAGACAAAT
>JAKAGP010000398.1 GCA_021825785.1 Nitrospirota bacterium | reverse complement strand
AAAGCCCATCCTCTGGCACATTATGAATATCTATGCGGCCGCCGGGATAAACGAGTTCCTGATCGCGGCCGGATACAAGGCTGAATTCGTAAAGGAATACTTCCTGAATTTCTACGCATTCAACAACGATATCACCGTTGACCTGTCCTCAGGGAAAACACTTGTGCACGGCGGAAACCAGCCTGCCTGGAAGATACACGTTTTCGATACGGGTCTCCATACTGAAACCGGCGGACGTCTGTTGAGGCTCAGAAAATGGCTCGAAAATGAGGACAGCTTCATGTTCACCTATGGGGACGGCCTTTCGGACGTGGACCTGAATGAACTCCTCAAATTCCACAAGACACATGGCAGGACAGCCACGGTGACAACGGTCCGCTCACCGGCCAGATTCGGCAGGATAGGTTTCGAGGGAGACGCCGTCAACAATTTTTATGAAAAGCCCGACTCGGGCGATGGCTGGATAAATGGAGGGTATTTCGTGCTGTCTCCCAGGGTATTCGATTACATAACTGGAGACGATACGGTTTGGGAGCGCTCGCCCATCGAGAAATTGGCGGGAGACGGGCAGCTCATGGGGTACAGGCATTACGGCTTCTGGTCCTGCATGGACACGCTGAAGGAAAAAAATTACCTGGAAGACCTGTGGCGGTCTCCAAAAGCCCCATGGAAAACATGGTAAACAAAAATAAAACCGGATCAGATTTCCTGGTCATAGGCGGAGGGGTCATAGGCCTCTCGGTTGCCAGGGAATTAAAGAAGGCCTGGCCGGGTTGTTCGGTGACACTCATTGAGAAAGAGCCCGAATGCGGCATGCATGCAAGCGGCAGAAACAGCGGGGTCCTGCATGCCGGTTTCTATTACTCCGCAGACAGCCTGAAGGCAAGGTTCACCAGGACGGGAAACGAACAAATGACAGCGTACTGCCGTTCCAGAAATATCCGCTTGAACAGGTGCGGCAAGCTGGTTGTTGCAAAAGACGAAAAAGATTTGGCCGGATTGGATGAGCTTATGAAACGCGCGCGGGCAAACGGGATAGAGCTTCACCGGGTAACGGAAAAAGAAGCCAGGGAAATCGAACCCAGGGTGAAGACATTTGGGACCGCGCTTTTTTCTCCCACGACCTCAACAGTAAACCCCTCGCAGGTGGTAAAAACGCTCAGGCAGGACGCCTGCCTGGAAGGAGTAAAGGTGCACTGCGGGGTCAGGTACACGGGTTTTTCCGGCGGCAAGGTGCGGACTTCCTGCGGCATATACAATGCATCATATCATGTGAATACCGCGGGTCTGTACGCCGACAGGATAGCCATGGATTTCGGCTTTTCTTCCGAGTACAGGCTACTTCCTTTCAAGGGACTCTATCTTTATTCGGATGAGCCCCCGGGCAGTCTCCGGACCAATGTATATCCGGTGCCTGACCTGAGGAACCCGTTCCTCGGTGTCCATTTTACGGTCACCTCTGAAGGGAAAAACAAGATAGGTCCCACAGCGATACCGGCATTTTGGCGCGAGCACTATGAAGGGGTCTCAAATTTCAGCCCCTCTGAACTCCTGGAAATAGTCGGCAGGGAGATCGACCTTCTGCTGTCCTCCCGGTTCGAATTCGGAAAGCTGGCCGTCGATGAAGTGAGGAAATACTCGAAAAACCGGCTTGTGGAGCTGTCAACCGCGCTTGTCAGCGGGGTAAAAAAAGAAAACTTCAAGACCTGGGGAAAACCCGGGATCAGGGCGCAGCTCGTTGATATCAGGAAGAAAAAACTGGAAATGGATTTTGTAGTGCAGGGCGACAGCCGGTCCATGCATGTGCTGAACGCGGTTTCTCCGGCCTTCACCTGCGCCATGTCTTTTTCAGAACATGTCTGTCAGATGATCAAATCAAAGTTGTCATGATGAGGAGGAAAATGAATATTCTTGTCACGGGGAACATGGGCTATATCGGGCCCTCCGTTGTAAAGCAGTTGCGTGCATCATATCCGGAAGCGGTGATATCCGGGCTCGACATGGGGTACTTCGCCGGGTGCCTTTCGAGTCCTAATTCGGTTTTGCCGGAATGCCTGCTAGACCGCCAATGGTTCGCAGATGTCAGGAGGATGCCTGATGAGGCCCTCCTGGGAGTGGACGCCGTGATCCATCTGGCTGGGATTTCCAATGATCCGATTGGGAATGCTTTTGAGAGCGTGACTTACGAGATAAACCATCTGGCAACGGTCGAGCTGGCAAAAAAGGCCAGGGCGGCCGGAGTGCGGTCGTTTGTGTACGCATCGAGCTGCAGCATGTACGGGTTCGCCGATGACGGGCCCAGGATGGAGATATCTCCTCTGAATCCTCTTACGGCATATGCAAAATCAAAGGTATATTCGGAGCAGCGCATGAGCGGGCTGGCCAACGATGAGTTCACCGTTACCAGTCTCAGGTTCGCGACCGCCTGCGGCATGAGCGAAAGATTACGGCTCGATCTCGTGCTTAACGACTTTGTCGCATGCGCGCTGACCACCGGAAAAATAACGGTCTTGAGCGATGGCACTCCATGGAGGCCGCTCATAAATATCAAGGACATGGCGCGCGCGATAGACTGGGCGGCAGGGCGCGGGGCCGATGACGGAATCCCTCCCTATTTGGCCGTTAACGTGGGTAGTGATGAATGGAATTACCGGGTTTCGGAGCTGGCCGCCGCGGTTGCGGACCGGATACCGGGAGTTGAGGTGTCCATCAACGAAAACGCCCAGCCTGACAGGCGCTCTTACCGGGTGAATTTCGAACTGTTCAGAAAGGTCGCGCCAAACCATCAGCCCGTCTTCAGCCTCGATGCGACCATAAATGAATTGATAGAGGGCCTGCGCGCCATAGATTTCAGTGAGACGGACTTCCGTAATTCTCGCTCATACATAAGGCTAAACACGTTAAAAGAGATGCGCGAGCACGGCCTTTTGTCCGATGGCCTTGAATGGATGGGCCAGGGCGCCATGGAGGCGGTAAGGTAAAAAACATGAAAAACGG
>JAKAGP010000397.1 GCA_021825785.1 Nitrospirota bacterium | reverse complement strand
GAAGCAGGCGTACGTTCATTCGGCCCTGAAGCAGAGGGGAGACTGCACGGTTTGCCATAACCCCCATACATCTTCGCATGGCAAGCTCTTGGCCGCAAGCGTGGGCAAACTGTGCTTTACCTGTCATCCGGACAGAATCCCCGCGAACGCCAAGAGCACGCATGAGCCGGTGAACAAGGGCCAATGCATAAAATGCCATGATCCCCACGCATCGAACAATCCGTTTCATCTTTTGAAGGCCGGCAATGACGTATGTTATGAGTGTCATAAGAATAAAAAAGAGGCCTTTGCAAAGGTCAAATTCAAACACTGGCCGGTGGATAAGGGATGCACCAACTGCCATGAGCCCCACGGATCGGCCGTGTCCGACTTTTTGCTCAAGGAACCTATTCCGAATTTGTGTCTGGGTTGCCACAAACTGGACAACCCGGAGATCGCAAAACAGCACGATTTCTATCCCATGCAGAACGCCAAGTGCACGCTGTGCCACAATCCGCACGGCTCTAACCAGGCGGGCATTTTATACGATAACGTTCCCCCACCCATGGCGGCGAGGATGTGCGACCAGTGCCATGAGGGCAAGAATTCACCCACTCCGTTTAAGTTGAAAAAGGCAGGGTACAAGCTTTGCGAGCAGTGCCATGCGGAAAAAGTGAAGAACATACTCGGCAAGACAAGGGTGCACTGGCCACTGCTTAGCGGAAAAGGCTGCATTACTTGCCACAGCCCGCATGCCTCACAGCAGAAGTATCTGCTTAAGGCCCCTATGAAGGTGGTTTGCGGCCAGTGCCATTCCGATACGATAGCGCGCCAAGACAGGTCCAAGACCAAACACAAGCCCGTCATGGAGGGCAAGTGCACGGCCTGCCATGACCCGCATTCTTCGAACTATGTGTTCCTCATAAACCAGCCGGTGGTGGCGAATATGCCATCCAATACCATAATGGACTGGCCTACGCTGGTCGTTAATCTTTGCGGCACTTGCCACAATTATCAACAACATTCGACCCATCCTGTCGGTACAAAGGTTGTTGATTTAAGGAACAAGAATACCCGTGTCATGTGCCTTTCCTGCCACAGGGTTCATGGGACGGACTATAAGTACATGCTTCATTTCTGGCCCATAACGACTATGTGCGTCCAGTGTCATAAGGAGTTCAAGAGATGACGAAAATAAGCTGGAAATTTCCGGGCGTTTTTTTCATAGCGATCCTCATGGCCTTTCCGGTAGCTGCATATGGAGCCGGCGCGTTACAGTTTATTCCCGATATATCCATTTACTCCGTGGACAAAGGCGGTCTCAATAAGCCCGAGGGGGTGGCTTGCAGCTCTGTCTATGATGACATCGTCGTCGCTGATACTGGGAATGGGCGGCTTATGAAATACACCTTCATGGGAGGCGCGGTCAAGGACGAGGCAGAAATAAAGGTGACTCAGGTAGACTACCCGTTAGAAGTACAAATGAACTCCAAAGGCGAGATATTCGTCCTCGATGGGCAGCAGCGCCGCATTGTGCACCTGTCCAAGGAGGGCAAGTTCGAGGGGTATGTCGACGCTGCCGGGGCGCCCGATTCCGCTTCCATCATTCCTAAAAGCTTCAAAATCGGCGAAAATGACAATATTTATATTCTTGACATATATGGCGCAAGGGTAATCGTGACAGACCCAGCCGGCAAATATCTAAAGCAAATTCCGTTGCCCAAGGAGGCAGGGTTCATCACCGATCTGGCTCCCACAACGGGCGGGAATATAATCCTCCTGGACAGTGCAAAGGCGGTGTTGTACATGTCCTCAAAGGACGGCACCTCTTTTTCTCCCTTTACCGGCAATCTGCGCGAGTACATGGATTTTCCGGTGAGCATCGTGTTCAACGATGGTCTTATTTACGTAGTGGATAAAAATGGCGGAAGCATTGATCTCATCGGGCTTGACGGGTCTTTCCATGGCCGCCGCTACGGCCTCGGATGGGACGAGGGACTCCTGTACTTCCCGGAGCAGATGTGTGTGCAGAGCGATGGATATGCTGTCGTGGCTGACAGGGAAAACAACCGGGTTCAGATTTTCAGGATCGTAAATTAGACTTTCTTAAAATTGGCAGCACGATTTTCCGTCTGCCCACTACAGAGGTTCTTAAATGGGGCCCAGGGACAAAAAAATAGTAGTTGTAATGCCAGCGTATAATGCTGCCGTCACTCTTGGGAAGACTTATATGGATATACCCAAGGAGTGGGTGGATGAGATCGTGCTTGTGGACGATTTCAGCCGGGACAAGACCATAGAGGAAGCAAAGGCCCTCAATATCAAGGTGGTAGCCCATTCCTATAATATAGGCTATGGCGGCAACCAGAAAACATGCTATCTTGAGGCTCTGAAGGATGGCGCGGACATTGTAGTGATGCTGCATCCCGACTACCAGTACGACCCGCGCATCATACCGGATCTTGTCAAACCCCTGCTGGATGGGGAGACCGATGCGGTGTTCGCCTCCCGGATGCTGCACAGACCGCTAGCGGGCGGGATGCCGCTCTATAAATATGCCGCCAACAAGTCCCTTACCTTTTTTGAGAATCTGGCGATGGGGCTAAAGCTGTCCGAATACCATACGGGCTACAGGGCCTACGGACGGCGGGTGCTTGAACAGATCCCCTTCCTATACAATTCCAATGGCTTCGTCTTCGATAATGAGATAATCGCCCAGCTCGTTCAATTTGGCTTCAGGATAAAGGAGATACCCGTCAAGACGCATTACGGCGTGGATTCCTCCTCAGTTGGTTTTTTGGCGAGCATCAGATATGGTATCGGGGTGCTCCGAACGATCATGAGATATAAGCTTCATAAATCCGGTAAAAGGAAATACCGTTTTCTGGAAGAAAAGCGGTGAAACCGGACGCGGGCCTCTGCCCCCTTTGCGGTCACGACTCCCTGTCCGCTTATAAAAAAGGGAGAAGCGGCCTGGAAAAAAGTAACGGTATCTCGGGGCTTTGTAAATGCGGTTCCTGTGG
>JAKAGP010000396.1 GCA_021825785.1 Nitrospirota bacterium | reverse complement strand
TTGATATCATCGGCCGACCGATTGCGGTAGGTATAGCGGGAGGATGATCCTCTGGATGATCCCCTGCTGGACGATGATCCGCGATCACTTCTGCTGCTTCTTCTTTCAGTCATGGTTACTACTCCTCGGTAAGATTGAGTTTACGGCGGGTTGACGTCCGGCCTTGGCCAGCACGTTTGGATTCTACATCTTTGCGTAATTCTTCGTAGGTTGGTTCCTTTTTACTTGAATCGTATGTTGAGGTTGGGGAAAAATAGTTGGCTGAATACAGATTAGCCAGAGTGGTCAGGGCAAAGCCACGGGCTCTCCAGGATTCCAGGAGTCCTTCCCATCTTTGCTGATCTACGACAGCCACCTGGTAGCGGCCGTATAGCTGCTCACGCTCTTTGTCACCCTTCGCAGCTCCGGAAAGAACAGAAACGGCCCCTTTGGTTCCACTGGCCTTCAACTCACTGATAATCACTGCGTCCAGCTTTTCCAACTCATTTTTCAGGGCGTTGGCTGCTGACGTTCTCCTTACCACATTCTCACTGATTCGGTACATGATATCAGCCTGAACTTCAAGCTCATCATCCAGTCGATGCTTCTGTATAGGCAGCATGGTTATGTAGGTTCGAAGTTCATCTAGGGGTTGCCGAGCCATGTTAAACTCCTTTAATTTGGCGGGAAAACGTGATTACCGATTGCCAGAAGAATCGGGGCCATTTTATCCGTCGGATTGCAGGGTGAACTGAAAGAGCTGAGTAAATCCAAAATCCTCGGAACGTCTTTTTCCGATTTTGGGTTCATCAGACAACCACTCAAATAATTCACCACCACTATCCGAATCGATTCCGGAGAAGTGTTCTCCGGAAGGGCTTTCAGGATCTTCACGGCATCTGACCACCTCAGGGATCGATCCAGAAGTTTTCGGCACAGGTCGATGATTTCTGCGGATTCCTCCAGCTCTTCAAGGATGGTCGCGGCCTCCTCTCTATCAGATATACCCGAGACCGCAGCCAGCTTGACCAAGGCTGCCCGTGGAGACCCTTTTGCCGATCTGGCTACCAGAGACAAGATGTTTTTAGGAGTGTCAAAGCCCTCCTCATCGCATACGAATTCGAGAAGGTCCAGGAGTTCGTCGTTAGTAACTGACTTCAGGAGATACTGCACACATCTGGTTTGGATGGTACTAGGAACCTTACCACCATCGGTGGTGCAGAAGGCGAAGAAAACATGCTCCGGTGGCTCTTCTATGGATTTCAGAAGGGCCGTCCACGCATTCTTGCTGAGGCCATGAGCCTCGTCAATAATGATCATCTTCACGGGATTGCCGAAGCCAGTGTACTTCAGGCCAGCTGTAAGCGCCCTGACATCATCAATGCCATTGTTTGAAGCGGCATCGACTTCGATGATGTTGACCGGGTCACACTGCAACTCGTGAGCAATGATTCTGGCAAGGGTGGTCTTTCCACATCCAGACGGGCCGATGAACAGGAATGCGTGATTCATGCCGGACTTTTTCTTCAGCAGGCCCCGAAGTGAGGCTACAACCTCTTTCTGGCCGATCACTTCGTCCAGATTTTCCGGACGATACTTTACATGCAGTGGTGCGTTCACTTATTCCTCCTCGGTAATGTTCAGTCGTTTTTCCAGATTTCGCAGAGTGACTTCCTGCTTTGGAGTCAGTGGGCCATGACGTTTTTCCAATGTGGGGAGGAACTCAAATTTCTCCCATGAGGATAGATCACTTCCAGTGGCCTCGTCCCTGATTCTTTGCACTCTTTCTTTCACATTCATCGCTTATCCTTTCCTGTGGTTATGCAGCTGCTCAGATGAATATACCACAATCTCCTCCAACGCATCCCAACTTTCACCAACCTGAACTTCTACGATGAGTGGGACGTTGACGAAGTCAAATCGTGGTTTAGTCATAATCGATGCTATTCGCGGTATACGATCATCCAGGATAGAGTCATCAATGATCATAGTCAAATCGTCATGGACATTCAGGTTAGGCTGATACGAGGGATCATCGAGAAGTACAGCGGTAAATGAAAGCTCAATCATGGCTTCCTTTACGATGTCTGCTGCGGTTCCCTGAATTGGCATGTTGATCATTTCATTTTTTGACATTGCTCCTCTACGCCGGCGACCGGTTAAGGTAGCTACATAAAGGTGCTTATCGTAGAACTTCATCAACCATTTTTGCCATTCAGCCACTCCCCTGAATTCATCCCAGAACTCAGCAGCCAATAACTCAGCGGTACGTTCAGGTATCTGCAGATTAGCAGCGCAGGATCTGAAAGAGGATCCAAAGAACTGGGGGAACACCCAGCCGTTTTTGGTTTCGTCCCTCATTTTCTTCCGCAGTGCTTTGACATCATCACCATTAACTCCGTAATCTGCAATCAGGATGTCTTTTTTTCTGGGAAAGGATTCCAATATACGATCAGCCCAGAATCCATGTATGTCGTACCCGGTCCATAAGGCTTTGCATAGATTCTCATCACCCGAAGCCATCGCACAAACCCGGGCCTCAATCTGGCCGTAGTCATTGGCTACGATCCAATGACCTTTTGGTGCTCTGATCACCTTCCGCACTTCACGATGTTTCCGTTTAGGAAAGTTCTGAGTGTTCGGCTCTTCTGCGGCCAGTCTGCCGGTGACAGCTACCAATGATCCGTATTTAGGATGTAGTAGGCCATCTGGGTAAATGAATTTACGCTCCTTGATTGGACGTAGGTAAGTGCTTTCGATTTTAGCGAGCTGGCGATGCTCAAGGATGTGGGAAATTATGGGAACTTCCTTGACTGAAATCTTGCTTAGGATGTTTTCGTCAGAAGACAGTTTACCACCTTCCAAACTGACTTCGTCACGATCGTAGATTTCATGTAAAAGTTTTGCGACATCTTGAGGAGCTGTAATGCTGAATTTTCCATATTTGGTGATGTACTTAGCAACCCCTCGATCAGAGTTTACTTTCTTTTCTGCCTCCGTCAGCTTTCCAAGGTACTGCTCTTCTAG
>JAKAGP010000012.1 GCA_021825785.1 Nitrospirota bacterium | reverse complement strand
TTGAATTATATATCAATAATCGTGCCAGTCAAAAAATCAAAAATATGCACAGGCCGGGAGCAAACCCGGCGCCTTTAAAAAAAAGACGGCCAGGAGACCGCGCTCGGGCACGCAAAAAATTTCCCTGTCAGGAAAAATTTTCCCCATATTCCTTGACCCCGTATTCCTTGAGTTTATTCCTTATGGTCCTTACGCTGACACCCAGGATCCTGGCTGCCATTGTCCTGTTGCCGTCAACGCCTTTAAGGGTGTCCATTATGAGCTGCCTTTCCACGTCCCTTATTTTCCCTGCCGGGGCATCGTCCGGGCGGCATTTTACCTGCTCGAACATGAAATCCGACTCCTCTATCAGAGGACCTTTTGCCAGAAATACGGCCCTGTGTATGACGTTTTGCAGCTCCCTTATGTTGCCGCGCCACTTTCTTGCCTTCAGAACCGCCATGGCCGCTGGGTGAATGCCCTCCGTCTGCTTGCCGGCCAGCAGCGAATATGTTCTTATGAAATGGTTTGAGAGCGCCTCGATGTCCTCGGGCCGCTCCCTGAGAGGCGGGACATTAACGGGAAAGACATTAAGCCTGTAGTAGAGGTCTTCCCTGAACCTGCCACCCTCGCATTCTGCCCAGAGGTCCCTGTTCGTGGTGGCTATTACCCTCACGTCCACCGGCACCGGCGATTTTCCGCCTACCCTGTCAATCTCCTTCTCCTGCAAGGCCCTCAGCAGCTTCGCCTGAAGAAGCAGGGGCATTTCCCCTATCTCATCCAGCAGGATGGTGCCGCCGTGCGCAAGCTCGAATTTCCCTTTTTTCCTGTCAACCGCGCCGGTAAACGCTCCTTTTTCATGCCCGAACAGCTCAGACTCCAGCAGATTGTCAGGTATAGCGGCGCAATTGACCGCGACAAAGGGTTTGTCCACCCTCCCGCTGGATTTATGTATATGCCTGGCCAGAAGCTCTTTGCCTGTGCCAGACTCTCCTTCGATGAGCACAGTTATATCGGAGGCAGCAAGCTTCCCGGCCAGCTCCACGATCTTTTTCATCCCCGCATTGGCTGTTATCAGCTCCGGGGCGCCGTTTCCTCCACAGTGCCCGCTGGAACTGATTATTGACTCAACAGCCTTCTGGAGCCTGTCAAAGGGGAACGGCTTCATCAGGAAGTCCGTCGCTCCCTCTTTCATCATCTCAACTGCGGTCTCCACCGTGCCAAAGCCGGTTATTACCAGCACCGGCAGAGGACCGTTGCCGCGCCTGACTTCCTTCAGCAAGGCAAGCCCATCCATACGCGGCATTCTCATATCGGTCACCATCAGGGAAAATTCAACCCCCGGCTGGCGGAGTTTGTCCAATGCCTCCTGGCCGTTTTCGGTAATGACGACTTCGTAGCCCATTCTACCAATCGATTCCTTCATGGCGAGCCTCATCTGCGGATCGTCATCCACGACCAGAACGGGTTTTTTACTTTTACTTTTATTCATGTTTTCATTTTCAGACATCTGGGCGCAATCCAAAGATTTTACCTCCATTATTCAGGCGCAGTTTTATCCCTAAAATTCATACTCCGGCGTAGTTAAAGCTAATACTGTCCTCCGTTGCCGGTAAAATGCATGCTGAATATACTGCCCTTGCCGGGGTCGCTCGTTACGCGTATATATCCTCCGTGGGCCTGCATTATCCTGGATGCGATGGCCAACCCCAGGCCGGACCCTTTTTCCTTTGTGCTGAAAAACGGGTCAAATATCTTCTCGATGTTTTCGGGCTCTATCCCGGGGCCCTCGTCCTTTATATCGAGGACCGTGCACCCGGCTTCGCCGCGCAGGCAGACCTCGATGCCCCCCCCGCCCGGCATGGCCTGGGCCGCGTTTATAACCAGGTTCATTATCGTCTGCTTAAGGAGCTCTCCGTCTCCGCGGACAACCCAATCCCCGGTGTACTTCTTTTGCGTTTTTACCCCTCTGGACTCCATCAAAGGAGAAAGTAGCCACAGGACATCATCAGAAATCTGTCTCAGGTCCACCTGGGCCATAACGGGTTTTTGCGGCCTTGCGAAAAAAAGCATGTTCGTAAGGATATTGTTCAGACTGTGGATGCCGGCCGATATCCCCCCTGCCAGGTTTTTTTGCTCCTTGTCCTGCACGTCCCTCTCCAGCATCGAGGCAAAGAGCTCTATGCTGCACAGCGGGTTTCTGATCTCATGGACTATCGTGGCTGCCATCTCGCCCAGGGAAATGAGCCTTTTGTTGCGCTCGTGAAGGGCTTCCATCTGTCTCATTGCTGTAACATCCTTGATCTGTATGACCCTGCCCCTGGCGGCGCCGTTGGAATCCACTACAGGGGAATCGGAAACGATAACATTGTATTTTTTCTGGCCCGCTTTAAGCTCAAGCCCTGCCCCGTTTTCGGATATGGCCATGGGAAGCCCGGAATAATGCACTCCACCCACTTCATCCTCGGAAAGCCCCAGAAGACGGGCCGCGGACTTGTTCATCATGGTTACTTTTTCATTATGGTCAAGGACGATTATCGCCTCTTCCATACTGCAGAGGACTGCATCAAGGTAGTCCTTGTTCTTTTCAGCCTCCCTGAGCGCCTCGATAAGCCTCGCGTTTTTATCCTGAAGCTCCTCCGTAAGGGTCTCGATCCTGCTCTGCAGCGCCGTATAACAGGCTTCGAGGCTTCTGGAGGCCTTCGTAAAGCTGTCAAAAGCCGTGTTTAGGAGAGTTACATCAGCCAAAAAACTTTCCCCCTTTCTTATCTTTCCTGTGAAACTTTAGTCTCCAGAAGACGTGCGGCCGCATACCGGCCCATGATCCCCCCATCACTTTGCAGACTGCCAAGGGCCTCTTCCGGGTCCTTCTCCAGTGATTGCATCCTGAAAAGGGTCCACTTCACATCCGCGGCGGTCAGGCCCAGGTGACCGGGGGCCGGCGCCGCCTCTTTATAAGCCTGCTTATACAGCTCAAGAGCCTGTACTTTTAACCCCCTGGCATATTCCGAATCGGCCAACGAAACATAAAGCATGGCTGGAACCTCCCTGTTCCTGATGCGTTTTTCGATCAGACCAATAGACCGCACGTTCCTTATATGCGGGATTATCCTTGCCAGAAGCAGGAGGTCATCCTGCGATGGCTCTTTTACAGACAGGAGGGCCGTTTGCGCGGCCGGGTAATGCCCAATGAGGAAATAGACACCTGCCTTCAGTCTTAACGAGGGATCATCATGTCCGGCAAGTTTCGCGATCTTAAAGAAATTCCAGGCTTCCTTCCCATTGCCCCTTGCAACATAATAGCCGGTCAACTTGCGGGCGGCCTCCATCTTGAGCACTGGAGATCCGTTCCTGACCAACCATGCATAAAGGCCCATGGACCGCTCAAGGTCAGAGGCCTCCAACTGCCCGGCCGCCTTGAAGATGAAAGCGGCCCTCGCAGGCTGTGTCAGGGCGTCGCCAGCCAGTTTCCATAAAACCGGGAACTTCGCTGGATCATTGGCCATCTCTTCTTCCATGATCTTCTGAAGCTCGTCTACGGCCTGCAATGCATAATCTTTTTTAATAAGCAGGGGCTTCAGAATGTTGACCGCATCAACGGCCCTGCCTTTTTTAGCGGTTGCCCGAGCCAAAAGCAGCAGTGCCTCGTTCACAGCCTCGCCATGGAACAGGTTTTGGGTGATCTGCTTTAAGGACTCTATGGCATCATCCGTCCTGCCAAGCTCAAGATCGCATTGGGCAAGATTTAAAAGGGCCTTATACTTAAGGCCCGCCCGCGTAGAACCGGCTGCTTTCCGGAACAGAACGGCCGCATCGCTAAAACCCTTCTCTTGCATCGCTATGAGCCCGAGAGAAAAAAATGCTCTGTGGGATAATTCCCCTTCCTTGATGGACCCAAGATGGGCCTTTGCCTCATCAAGTTTTCCCAAAAGCCTGCATGCTTCCCCCTGGCTGTATCTGGCAAGGGGCGTAGCCGAAAAGTTTTTCCCGGCTCCGGAGGCGGCCAGAGAACCAAACAGATCGTATGCCTCTTTGGCCTTTCCGGCGGCAAAAAGCGCCTCTGCCTTGCCATAAAGCGCCTCCGCACTGTTTCCGGCCTTTTCATAGTTGGCCAGGGCCTCTTTATAATGCACAGTCCTGAAGAGCACGTTTGCCAGCTCCAGATGGGCTTTTTCGGAAAATTCCGATTTTTTGAAGGTTTTTAAAAAAATCCTGAAAATGGATGCAGCCTCCTGATTAAAACCGAGGTCCTCATAAACCTCACCTCTCTCAAGAAGCGAAAGCTCTTTTTTCCGGCCTGCAGGAAAATAGATATACGCCAGCCTGTAGAACTCCAGAGAATCATAGAGTTTTTTGGCCCCCCTGAGCGCCTGGGCATAAACATAGTTGTAATCGGCAAACTCATCCATCGTGGGCTTGAACAGTTTAAGCATGGAGATTGCGGCCTGAGGCCTTCCCTCATTGACTTCAGTGAGGGCCTGGTCCAGAGGAGACCCAGCGGGGGGGGTGGCCCCCGGCGTCTCGGGGGCCATAATGAAAGCGCCAAGAAAAATACATATAAAGAATAATTTCGTCACAAATGGGAAATAGCAACTAACGTGCCAAAACAAAGTGATTGTTTTTTAAAGGAATTTTTTAGAACGAAGGGAGAAACGTCATTCAATTGACGCCAAGGCAGATATCAGGAGATGGTGGCCTCTATATTCATTTTTTTCATTTTTTCCACCAGGGTGGTTCTGTTAAGGCCCAGGAGTTTAGCGGCCTTGCTTTTTACGCCGCCCGTTTTCCCAAGCGCCTGGAGGATAAGATTTCTTTCCATCTGCTCAACGGCTTTTGTAAGGTCCATTCCGGAGTCGGCGAGACCGGGAGACGGTGCAGCAGGTTTTTTTTCTTCTCCCGGCGCATCGAGCTCACCGGAAGATGCTTCGTTTGCAACGGCAGGCCGTGAAACTGCGCCCGGCGCCTTTGCCGTTTGAAACTTGGCCGGCAGGTCAGAGGCCTCTATGGTGTCATTGGAAACAAGGATAGTAAGTCTTTCAAGCAGGTTCTCAAGCTCTCTTACATTTCCGGGCCAGTGGTATCTAAGCAGGCATTCCATCGCTCCGGGTGAGATCTCGACCTCCCCCTTTCTCTTTTTCACTAGTTCTTTCTTGAAGAAATCCACAAGCAGGGGGATATCTTCCACCCGGTCCCTGAGCGGGGGCAGATGGATGGGGATGACATTAAGCCTGTAATACAGGTCTTCCCTGAATTTCCCTTCCTCTATGGCTTTTTCAAGGTCCTTATTGGTAGCGGTCACTATCCTCACATCTACCTTTATGGTCTTGCTGCCGCCCACCCTTTCGAATTCCTTGCCCTGGATCACCCGCAGAACCTTACCCTGAAGCGACATGTCCAGCTCCCCGATCTCGTCCAGAAAAAGGGTGCCGCCAGCCGCCAACTCGAAACGGCCTATCCTTGTGTTCAGCGCTCCAGTGAATGCACCCTTTTCGTGTCCGAAAAGCTCAGACTCCAGAAGGTCCTTGGGTATGGCCGCGCAGTTAAGCGGAACGAACGGCTGTTGCGCCCTTGAGCTGTTAAAGTGAATGGTCTTGGCGATCAGCTCCTTGCCGGTACCGGATTCCCCGGTGATAAGGATGGTGCTGTCTATGTCGAATATCTTCTCGATCATCTCATAGACCTGCTGCATCCGGGGGGAATCGCCTATGATGCCTTCAAATTTGTATTTTTTCCTCAAATGCCTTTTGAGCATCCTGTTTTCATTCTGAAGCTCGGAAACCCCGATCCCCCTTTGCACGACCATCATGAGCTCATCAAGGACAAAGGGTTTGGTTATATAGTCGAACGCGCCAAGTTTCATGGCCTCAACCGCTGTCTGCACGGTCGCAAAGGCCGTCATGACTATGCACGGAGAGGATATTTTCAATTCGGCCATTTTTTTAAGCAGATCGATCCCGCCCATATCGGGCATCATAAGGTCCATCAGGACAAGGTCAAATTTCCCGCTTTTAAGAGCGTCAAGGGCCTGGAAACCGTTAGAGGCGGTGTTGACTTTGAATCCCTTGCCCCGGAAAAAAATATCCAGGGAGTCTCTGATGAAATCGTCATCGTCAACGATAAGAAGGTGTTTCATCTCAAGACATACTAAATCACCACGGTGTCAAATGTCAATATTTTGACTAGTGGTCCCTTCCAAAACAAGGTCCCAAGGCCCGGATACAGTCAAAAATTCCATCGAAAACGGAACTTAATGAATCACCCTACAGCAAGCTGCAGGGTATCTGTTATGAATTTTCAGTTTGTCATTCCAGCAGTATTTTATTTCGGAAGAACCATAAAATTTTATCCGTGTGATGTTTTCCCTATGATCTTCTGAAGCATTTCCCCCAGGTCCTCAGTCCTGTAGGGTTTTGAGATAGCGCCCCTGAACCTGAACTCTCCAAAATTTGAAAGTATCGGATCATCGGAATAGCCGCTGGACGCTATAGCCACTGCTTCAGGATTTATCTCGAGAAGTTTTTTTATACATTCCTTGCCGCCCATTCCGCCGGGGATGGTCAGATCCATGATGATCGCCGCATATGGCGTCCCGCAAAGATAGGCCCGGGAATAGGTTTCGATAGCATGGGCACCATCTGTCGAAAGGTCTACCTGGTACCCCAGGTTCCCCAGCATCTTTGCAGCTACGTCCCTCACCATCTCGTCATCGTCCACCACCAGGATCCTGCCCCTGCCGGAAACTTCGGGGGCTTCTTCCGCAGGTTTCGCTTCAGGCTTCTCCAGGGCTGCCGCGGGCAGATAGAAATAAAAAGTGGCCCCCTCACAATGGGCCGACTCCGCATTTATATACCCTCCGTGTTTTTTTATAATGGAATAGGCCGTGGCCAGCCCAAGCCCGCTTCCGCCCTCTTTCGTAGTGAAATAAGGGTCAAAGATGCGCGGAAGGACGTCCTCCGGTATCCCGGTCCCCGTATCGGAAACTGAGATCTTGACATACCCGCCAGGCCTCAGGGGAAGATTATCGGGAGACCCGACTGCGATGTTTTCAGCTCTCACGGTTATTACGCCCCCCATCGGCATGGCCTGGTTGGCGTTTATGATCAGGTTTTGTATGACCTGGGTGATCTGGCCCTCGTCCATATCCACCGTCCAGGTGTCCTCGGGAACGATATAAACGCATCTGACGCCTGCGCCCTTGACGGCAAAATCCACGTTCTCCCGTATAAGGTCCGCTATCGAGGCTATTTTTTTTACGGGCCCCCCGCCTTTTGAAAAAGTGAGCAACTGGCGGGTAAGGTCCTTTGCCCTGACAGAGGCCTTCTCCGCCTTCTCCAGCCTCTCCCGTACTTTTTCACCCGTAGCCATTTTAGCTATGGATATATTCCCTATGATCGCAGTAAGGATGTTATTGAAATCATGAGCGATGCCTCCGGCCAGCACTCCCACGGACTCAAGTTTCTGGATCTTGAGGCGCTCCTCCTCCAGCCTCTTTTTTTCCGTTATGTCACTGAACACAAGCACCTTTCCCGTGATCCTACCGCTTTTTTCGCGTATGGGCGCCCTCTTGTATTCGATCATCCGCTGCTCTCCGCCGCGGCCCTTTAAAAAGGCCGTTTTTACTACGGCAGGCCCCTTCTCGTCCCCTTCGACCTGCTCAGGCCAGGCAGCCTGCCTTATTCCTTCGATATCGAAGACCTCCGTGATGCCCCGGCCGATCGCCTCCTCGTGGTCCCAGCCGGTAAGGTCCCCGGCCACCTTGTTCATGAGGAAAATCCTGCCTTCATTGTCCGTGGTTATGACCCCGTCTCCGATGCTCCTTAAGGTTACGGAAAGCCGTTCTTTTTCGGCGGCAAGCTCCTCTTTTGATTTTTCGTTTTCCGTAATGTCCCTGCCCACTCCGGCTATTCCAACCACCTGTTTGTGGGTGTCCAGGATGCCCTTGAAGGTCCATGCGAACCACCGTTGCCCGTTTTTCGTCATAACCCGGTTTTCAACATATCCGGTGTGGGGAGGCCGAAGGGTGTCCTCAAGGGCTTTTAACGTGCGTTCACGGTCCGCATCGAAGACAAAGAACTGTAAATGGGTATTAAGAAGCTCTTTTTCTTTTCTTCCAAAGACATCGCAAAAGGACGGGCTGGCAAAAAGAAAGCCGCCGTCCATGCCCAGTTTAACGATCACATCGCCCTGGTTTTCCACCAGGAGCTGATATTTTTCCGTTTTTTCCTGCAAAGCGGCATAAAGGCCCGCTATGTTTATGGCTGCTGCCGCATGGCTCGCAAAAAGCCTTACTATGGCCTTCACGTGCCCGTCCATCCCCTTTTTTTCTTTTTTAAACACTGTAAGGCAGCCTATTATGGACTCTTTGCTTTTAAGCGGTATGGCAGCGGCATACTGGAAGCTGTGGTCCAGGGCCAATCTTTCAAGGGATTCAAACCCGCACGTTTCGAAACACTCCAGTATCTCATCCCTCACGACCGATTCCACAACAAAGTTGTCCTCCGGCTTGATGCTGGAGGGCATTGCCTGGAGGCTATCTTCTTCGATCCCCGCGCAGTCCTTAAAGCACATGATCCCGCGTTCATTGACGAGCCACAGTATGGCGGCGCCGGCCCAGCCAAAAGAAACCGCAGACCTGGTTATGGAGGCTGCCAGCCTGTTTATGTCCAGAGACTGAAGGCTTTTCGCGTTCTCATCATGCAGCCTTATAAGCCATTTTATATCTTCGTTCTGCCTTCTTATTATCTCGCTGGGATCGGATTCATAAGCGGGATCCCCAGCATCGAACGGGCCGGCTCCAGGATGGGATTTTTTGAACTTAAAACGTAGTTCCGGCTCGAAGTTTTTCCCTTTTGATTTTTTAGATTTTTTTGATTTTTCTTTTTGCAGATGATCGTCCGGATTTCGGGACAGCCCACCTGGATTTCGGAACAGTTTGACATGCACGGTCAAAGGGGCCGCAAAACCAAAAAGTCTCTTCAGGGACCCAAACGAACGTGAAAATGAAAAAACAGAAACCTTTTTCTCTTCCTTGCCGTCCATCATCGCTGCCCTTTGAACGCAATATTATAAAAAATAAACTTTTATTTTTAAAAGGAAAAAAAGGACCTTCAAATCAGGCCCTGGAATGGGAAGTAAGCCGGGCGTGTTCAAACTCCCCTTTTGTTGGGGTCGAATATGTATTTATGCGCCTGGAGATTAAAGATCGCGTCCAGCCTGTCCTGGATCATCCAATTGGCCAGCACGGAGGGTTCCATAAGGCTGAAGGCCGGCGAGAAAAGGATCTTGCACCTTTCCCGCAGCCTGTATTCTCTTATGAAATCCCTGGCCCATTCGTAATCGCCTCTGTCAACGATCACAAATTTCACCTCGTCGTCCGGCTTCAGAAAATCCAGGTTGGAAATGTCCAGGTCTTCGGACATTTCGCTGGCAGGCGTCTTTATGTCCATTATTATGACGGCCCTCGGATCCACATCCTTGATGCTCTGGCTTCCGTTGGTCTCTATCAACACCTTATGTCCCTCGTTCAGGAACTTCTCCACAAGGTGAAACACACCTTCCTGCAAAAGCGGCTCCCCGCCTGTTATGGATATCAAGTTTACGCCCACAATGGAGACCTCGTTCATTATCTCCGCCTCGGTAAGTTCGGTCCCCTCGGTATAGGCGTACTTCGTATCGCAGTAAGAGCATCTCAGGTTGCATCCGGAAAGCCTTATGAACGTGGATAGCTGGCCCGTGTAGGTCGACTCTCCCTGGATGCTGGTGAATATCTCACAAACTTTCATTGTAATAAGATAAATAAATTATACAAAAAAGCACAACTGACTAAAAAAAAGGGTCTCAGTCTTAGTGAAAAAAAGAAACAAGAAAAAAGAAAAAAATCAAAGCTGGAGTCCCGTGGTGTTTTTTAGTGTCCTTTCCCTGATATTCGCCGGCATCCTCGGGAGGCATCAATTGCCCTCCCTTCCCGCATCGCCAGTCTTAAAGAACTCGGGCCAAACTCCTTAAGCACGGCTTGAAGTTTTGTTTTGTAAGATGCCGAATAATAGACCTTTTTATGATGATGTCCTGATTGCGGGGCTTGAGTTCATCAATTACCTTCTCGCCCTCCGTGCCCCGCCCGGCATGTGGGGGCCAATCGTATTTCGAGAAATCCTTGTCGTCCGGGCCTGTCATTGTCGCGAACATATATCACCAGGTTTTTTACGCCTTGCCTTTTTTATCTCACGCTGGATGGACGGAATGACTTTTCTGCAAAAAAGTTTTATTTACAGCTTTTGATGGCTTTGTATTTTTTCTTAAGCGCCGCCTCCACGTTTTCAGGCACCAGTCCTTTTACGCACCCTCCAAACAGGGCCACCTCCTTTATCATGGAGGAGGTCAGAAACGTGTATTCGGCCGACGGCATCAGAAAGACGGTCTCCACACAGGCATCCAGGCTCCTGTTCATCAGGGCCATCTGGAACTCATATTCAAAATCGGAGACCGCGCGAAGCCCCCTTATAATGGCCCCCGCTCCCGCCCGGTGCACGTAATCGACAAGCAGGCCTTCAAAGGCCTCTACTTTTGTCCTTTTTATTCCCTTTACCGCCTCATTTATCAGCCTGAGCCGCTCCTCAATGGTAAAAGCCGGCTTCTTTTTATGGCTTGGGGCCACCGCGATTATGACCTCATCGAAAATGCCAAGGCCCCTCAGAAGAAGGTCCAGATGGCCGTTTGTCAGGGGGTCGAAGGTGCCCGGCAGGACCGCCCGCTTTATCTCTCTATCTTTCACGCACGCATCTGCGATTACCGGTCCGGGCTTCAAATCAAAATTCCTCCTTCGTATAAAGGCTCAGGAAAGTGTCCCCGTACCTGTAGGTCTTTTTCTTTTTGAGAAGACCGCTTGTTTCCGGGACCTCAACCCTCTTTGAATGCTCAGCCACCACGACCGCGCCGCCAGCAAGGAAGCCCGGTGTTGAAAGCAGCGGCAGGGTCCTGTCCAGCTCGCCGGAGGCATAAGGAGGGTCAAGAAAGACAGCATCCGCCAATATCCCCCCGTCTTTTTGAGAATATTTTCTTATGAAATCCTCCGCTTTCATGGCTGCGATTTGCGCTTTAGGCCTGCACCCGCAGCCCTCCAGGAGGTTTTTAAGCTCAGAGGCCAGGCGCCTGTCGGCTTCTACGAAATAAACAGCTTTTGCACCCCTGCTCATGGCGTCCATGCCTATAGCGCCGGTGCCCGCATAGAGGTCCACAAAAACAGAACCCTCGATGGCGGCTTCCATGTGTGAGGCCAGTATGTTAAACAGAGCCTGCCTCACCTTTGAGAGCGTGGGCCTCACACCGGTAAAGTCCCCTTTTTTAGGTTTTAATTTCAGCATTTTAATTAAAAATCTTCGATGGGCGGGCTTATAAGCGCCCCGGCGTTCATGATGGTTGAAAGGCCTCTGACGATTACCCGTTTGCCGCTAACTTCCAGCCTGCCTTCGGCAAACAGTCTCACAGCCTCCGGGTATATCTTATGCTCGTATTCAAGTATCCTTTTCGAGAGGCTCTCCTCCGTGTCATCATGGCGCACCGGCACCGCTGCCTGGATTATTATTGGGCCGGTATCCATACCTTCATCCACAAAATGCACGGTGCAGCCCGATATCTTCACCCCATAGTCCGCTGCCTGCCTCTGCCCGTGCAATCCCGGGAAGGACGGAAGCAGGGCCGGATGTATGTTCATCACCTTCCATGGGAAGGCATCGAGGAGCGGCTTTCTCACTATCCTCATGAAACCGGCAAGGAGCACCAACCCCACGCCCTTTGCTGCAAACTCTTCAGCTATCTTCCTGAAATATGCATCTTTAGTGTGGAAATCCCTGGGGTCCAGATAAAAGCTCTCTATCCCGGCCTCCCGCGCCCGTTCCAGGGCATAGGCCCCAGGCATATCGGTTATAAGGAGCTTTATCTCCGCTTTTATCCGGCCGCTTTTAACGCCATCCGCCACGGCCCGGAAGTTGGACCCCCTTCCGGAGGCAAGCACCCCTATTTTAAGCAAGGGAAACCCAAGCCAATCGGCACCGGCAGCGGAAAAAGCCAATGCCGCTCAAACCGCGATATTTATAGGCATTTGAAAAACCAATCAAAAATATCATTTCAGCTTTTTCACCACGGCGAACTCGTTGCAGTCCGGGAATTTCGGACATCTGATGCAGTCGCCCCATATTTTATGCGGAAGCTCGGATTTGTCCACCACCTCGAAACCAAAAAGCCTGAAAAAATCCGGGATATAGGTGAGCGCAAATACCCTGGACACTCCCAGTTCACGGGCCTCCTCCAGGCATTTTTCAACCAGTCTCCTGCCGATCCCCCTGCCCCTGGCCTCAAGCCCTACCGCCAGTGAACGGACCTCCGCCAAGTCCTCCCATACAACGTGCAGGGAGCAGACACCCCTTAACCTGCCATCCTCCACATATACGAACATGTCTCTCATGTGCTCGTAAAGCTCATTCAGGGAGCGCGGGAGCATTTCCTGCTCTGCGGCAAATTCATTTATCAGCGAATGGACTTCCTTTACATCCCGCACCAGGGCCTTTCTGATCTTTCCGGCTATTTTCTTTTTCCCGTTGACCCTCACTTTACCGGCGGCCGCTGGATC
>JAKAGP010000395.1 GCA_021825785.1 Nitrospirota bacterium | reverse complement strand
CATCTTCTATTGCCAGGTCAAGCCAGAGGATGTGCCGCACCTGGTAGAGGAGACGCTGGTCAAGGGCCGCGTTGTGCCGGCCCTGGCCTACAAAGAGCCCGAGGCGAACAAGGCGCTGACCAGGGTGGAAAGCGAAGACACCGCATAGCTTCCCGGAAACCTGGCCTGTCCCACCACAAAAATCTGGATGGTGCGCAGATTATCCAAGGTTACATTCATTTGAAAGTTTGTATAAACCCGGGATAATTCCCGATCCAATACTTCGCGTAATTGCTTGTAGGTGAGACCGCTAACCTGAATTACTCCCACATTAGGGATGGAGATTTGGCCATTGCTATCCACCGTGAGATTGTATTCACCCTGAATTTGCCCCCAAATAACGGTTTTTATCGTATCTCCAGGTCCGATGACATAATCCGGCCCGACGGGAACTGCCTGGACGGGCAAAAATGTTGCGGGCGGTTTATAGAAAAAACTATAGCCGAATTGTTTTACTGATAATCCATATTCCTTGGCGCTTATTTCCGCGGCAGAAGTCTCTTCTGGCTGACGCGGTGCTGCCGTAAGAACCTTGGGAACCTCGGTGCTCTCAGCGGGCTTGGTTTTAAAAGGCTGGGAAGGAAGTTGTCCCGTTGGCAATTGCCCTGGAGATACGGACGGTTGTGGTCCGGGTGATACCGATTGTCCCGGAATCCTCTGCAAATAAAATTGAGCCTGATCTTCCAGACTCTGACTCCAGCAAGGAGTGGGCAGCAACAGCAGATAACTCAACAATAAACAGAATAATTTGCGACCTATCATAAGAATATTCATCCTAACTTACGAGCCTCTTGCAAAATTCATCAGAATTGCGGTTGGTCTGAGGCAACGGCCTGGTATTTGGAGTATTGAGTCCATGAAAGCGTGCTTTCCTGTCCTATGTGCGAGAAATCGGGCCGATTTTAGCGCCTACAGGACACACCACTCCCTGGCTAATCTTACCAAACCGTGGCCAGCCTGGAGCCGCTCAGTTGATCAGCTTGAGCAACTGGTCGGCGAACAGGGCGATCACGCCAAACATCAGGTGCAGTCCGACTTTCTGGGCTCCCCGCACCATGACGTTGCTGCCCCCAAACTCTTCTTTCAGGCGGCTGTTGAAGCGCTCCGCCACCGTCCGTTCCTTGTACCTGGCCGCCTCGTGGGGCGCCAGCGGGATAACCTCTCGGCCCCGGCCATTTTTGTCGATGATGGGAACGTGCCCCAGGCGGCGGCTCACCGCGTAGATGGGTTGCGCGTCATAAGCCGCATCCATCACATCGTACAGGTAATACACCCGTTCGCTGGTCAGCTTCATCAGCGGGATGGCGACCTGGCTGTCGTGCAAGGAGGCCGCGGTCAACGCCGTGCTAATGGGCAAGCAGCAGTCAGTGACGTCGGCGTGCAGCTTGTAACCTATCCAGGACTCCTTATAACCTTTGGAGTTCTTTTTGGTCCCCACATCGCAGTGCACCGGCAGTTCCGCCAAGGCCTCCAGAGCCGATTGCCGGCCTTGGCGCTCCAAACGCGTTTCCGGTTTGGTTTCTCGCACCTCCCCACGGCGGGGGCGGCCTTTTTTTCGGGGCGCCGGTTTGGGGGGCTTCGGCTTCGCCGTGGGTTTCTCCCGGCCCTTGATGGCGGTGGCGTCCCGGCTGATATGCCCCACCAATTCCGGGGTCACCCACTGCGTCACCAAGGCCTGGTGGACCTTCTCGCCCAGCCCCATCTCGGCAAATTCCGAAAAGGCCCGAGAAAAGGTGGACTCGGAGGGAATGTCGGCCAGTCTCACAAAACCGCAGAGGCGCCGGAAGACCGGCGCAGCCCGCAAGGCCTCCATCGTGGCCCGGGTGTGGGGGTGGTTATACACCGCCTTGGCCACCAAGGCCCGGGCCATGGCTCGGCGCTCCCACGGCTTCCGGCCAAATCTCCGGGGCACCCGACCGGCAAATTTCTCGATTTGGACCAACTCCAAGATGCCGACTAATTGCCGCTCTTTCTCGGTTAACGGACGCTCCCAACATTCTTCCAGGAGAGGAATCAAATTCCGTTGCAAAGTCCCCCTTAACCATGATACTGCTTCCTTAAGCTTCATCGGCGCCTCCCAGGGCTATGGTTTTTCTCTCAAAATTACCTTAGCACAGGAGCGCCGGTGAGGCTTAATTTTTCAAAAAATCATCTCCAAAGAGAGTTTTGCAAGAGGCTCTCTTGTCATGCCTCTTTCTGTTAAAGATATCGGATCAGGCATTGTTTGATGTTCGAAGGCAGCAAGGCCAAGGCCTGCTGGGATTAATAACCCATATGGGGCGCAAGGCGAGTTTCCTATCTATTTTAGTCTTCGGGATAGAGTTCTTGGTCTTGGGCTCAGAAGGGGCAAAGGACAAAATAGAATAACGGGCGTTGCCCTGATTGGCGCAGAAAAATTTTTGGCAGACCTCTTGACATCCTTAATCCATTATTTATGTTTGAAATAATAGGGGTGACAAGCCATTCTGCCGCACAGCGGCGAGCCGAGAGGCGAGCTGGAAAAAAAAGAAAAGGCTGCCCTTAAAGGGTGGCCGCTAAAAAGAGAAAGGCCGCCAAAGACGGTGGCCGCTAAAAGAAAAGACCCCACTGGTGAAAAATAGTGCCAGGCCCGGGGCGCATGATTTCCTCCTGCCACGCTCAACGTGCAGGAGATATTCATGCCACAAAATTCGTTAAATTGATTACGGCGGCAAAGGAATCTTCTGAGCTGCCAAAGAGCAGGGGCGTAGAGCTATAGGTGCCCCTGTGGGCCTCAAGGGAGAGGTCCGTCCATTCAAGGTCGGGCGGCCCCTTGGGAAGAAAGCCTACCAACTTAGGATTATGTCCTAAGGCCACGACGAAATTGGTCGCGCCCTGTGGCCAATTTGCCGAACAGGGCCGCTGCTATAACGCAGAGGTCCGCCCACCTATAATCCCGCGAAATAATCTATTGACAGCCCCCTTCTGGAAGATTTCCTTCCCAGGCCATATGCTCG
>JAKAGP010000394.1 GCA_021825785.1 Nitrospirota bacterium | reverse complement strand
AGGGAAAAGGGGATTTTTGGCCTTTTTCCTTTTCCGTTCTTCTTTCCCTACACTTTTGCGCTCGTATAGGACTCCTCAAGCTCCATGAACTGATTCAGTTCCTCCTTCATGGCGGAAGCCACATCGGCCGAGGAGATAACGCCTACCAGTTTGCCGTTTTCCAGCACCGGGAGTCTCCTGACGTTTGCCCTGTTCATTATCCGCAGGGCGGAATCCAGGTCGGCGTCCGCGTCCACGGTTATAGGGTCCTGGACCATTATGTCGCAGACACAGGTGGAGCCGGCGTCTTTCCTTTCCGCTGCCACGGAAAGGGCAATGTCCCTGTCCGTGAGGATACCCTTGATCTTCTGGTTTTCCTCGATGATTATGGAGCCGATCTTTTTTTCCTGCATCTTCAGGGCGGCCTCCCGCAAGGTGGCCGTCGCCGGAAGAGATATCATGTTTTTGTTCATGAACTGTCTTACGGTCATAAAAATAACCTCCTTTGACCGCCAAAAAATCCCCTTCTTCATCCATAAGCTATCAAACCGCCGAAGTTAGTCAAGAGAGGGGGCAAGTGGGGCTCACTTGCGTTCCGGCATATTGTATCCGGCCATTGTATTCAGTCTGCACGGTTTTTTATAATAACGCGTGGGAGAGGGGTTTTTTGAATGGCCAGAAAGATGAAAAACGCTGCCGCACAGTGCTCCTCCGGCCTTTGCCGCAGGTGCGGGAATTTTTTATGCCCTCCGCCTGAAACGGAAAGGCAGTACCGCGTCTGATGCCTCACGTGGGAAAAAGCAAAAACCTCCTTGAAAAATTCAATTCCTCGAACCCCTGGAACCTGGTTTGGGGTTCAGTTGTTGCGGCCGAGCTTGTAGCGGGCCTTCTGGATTCGCTAATAAGCTTTGCTGCGCTTGGCAAATTAAGCGCCGGCCTGCTGCTGGCCGGAGCCCTGGACGCCCTCGTCATAGCCTCCGTAATCTCATCCGTCGTCGTCTACTTTGTGCTGAAAGAGCAGAAACGCACGGAAGACGCCCTCAGGACATCCACCGGTTTCCTGAACGACATCTTCGAAAGCATACAGGACCCTTTCTGCATCTTCTCGAACGATTACAGAATGATAAAGGTGAACAGCGAATACGCGGCCCTGAAAAACCGCTCCATAGAAGAACTGACTGGCTCCGGCAGGTGTTACGAGATAGCCGGCAAGAGCGGCGTTTGCGAAAACTGCGTGGTCCAGAAGACAATGCTTTCCGCCAATCCATGCGCGAAGGAAAAGCTCCTGCTCCTGCCGGACGGCTCCACGCGCTGGGTGGAGATATACACCTACCCACTGCTTGACGCCGGCTCACAGGTTTCCCATGTCATTGAGTACATGCGGGACGTAACGGACAGAAAAGTGGCCGAGGAGGAAAAACAGGAACTCATAGAAAAACTGGAAAGGCTTTCGAAGACTGACGAGCTTACCGCGGTTTTCAACAAGAGGGCCATCATGGAGCGGCTTGATTATGAGCTGGACAGGGCCAGGAGATACCACCTGCCGCTTTCCCTGATAATCTGCGACCTCGATCATTTCAAGCAGATAAACGACACATTGGGGCATGACGCCGGAGACAAGGTGCTTCGCGTCATGGCGCAGTCGCTTGTGGGAGCATTAAGGAAGACCGACATCATCGGCCGGTTTGGCGGAGACGAGTTCCTGATCATCCTGCCTCAAACGCCGCTTGAGGGCGCGGCCGAATTTGCCGAACGGCTGCGCCAGAAGGTGCAGGACATAAACTATCATTGCGAGATCACCATACAGACCACTTTAAGCATGGGTATTGCGGCCTATGAGGGCAACCCGGACCCAAACGCCCTGATCAGGAGGGCGGATACCGCCCTTTATGCCGCCAAAAAAGCAGGCAGGAACAAGACCGCCTTCTGAAACCGGCACCGGAAACCGCCCTCTTTTTCGCTTGCCCTTTGATATAATCTTAAATTTTTTTCCCGTGCGTCGCGGCTTGTAATCTTGTGGCACACGCGGTATTATGGGACATCTAAAAAATTTTTATTTTTTGGCGTCAGGGGTCTGGATTGATTAACAATATTCCAAGCTATAAACTGTACGGCAATGCCGTTGCCGATTACCTTGCAAGCCTTGCCGTAATAGCCGGCGGGATTCTTATCATATGGATTTTCAGGCGGATCTTTCTAAACCGTCTGAAGGCCTGGGCAAAAAAAACCGGGACGAAGATAGACCACCTGGTTGTGGCCGGAATCGAAAAGGCGGCCGTGCCCATCGCTTATCTCGGCATTTTCTATGTGTCCATCACCCGCCTGCACCTCTCCAAAGCCTTTTCAAGAGACTTTAATATCGTCGCCGCGGTCCTTCTTACCCTGCTTGCCATCAGGTTATTAATAGCTGTCATCAGGCATGCCCCGGGTTTGTATTGGAAAAGGAAAGAGGACGAGGTAAAACAACAGATATTCGAAAAGCTCTTCCCGGTAATACAGGTGGCCGTCTGGTCCCTGGGCGTCATATTCCTGCTTGAAAACCTGGGGTTCCACATTTCGACTCTCGTTGCCAGTCTGGGGCTTGGCGGCGTGGCCATCGCCCTTGCCGCCCAGGCGGTCCTGAAGGATGTCTTCAGCTATTTTGTCATACTGTTTGACAGGCCTTTCGAGCTTAACGATTTTATCGTTGTAAGCAGCGACCTGATGGGGACCGTGGAACACGTGGGCATCAAAACCACCCGCATAAGGAGCTTGAACGGCGAGCTTCTCGTCTTCGCAAACAGCGACCTGACGTCATCCCGCATCAGGAACTATAAATCCCTTAGGGACCGCCGCGTGCAGTTCAATTTAGGGGTCACATACGATACGAGTCTCCAGAACCTCAGGGAAATACCCGGCATAATAAAGTCCATAATCGGGAGCGCCGGGGATTTGGTTTTCGAGAGGGCGCATTTCTTCTCTTTGGACGCTTCGAGCCTCACGTTCCAGGTTGTCTATCACGTCCTGAGCAGCGATTATAATACATATATGGATATACA
>JAKAGP010000393.1 GCA_021825785.1 Nitrospirota bacterium | reverse complement strand
ATCAAGCAGGCCCCAAAGCCCATAAAGAAAGTAAAATCCAGGATGCGGCGGGAAGGTGCGCCCCAAAAATCTACTCACCCATGGATCAAACTGGGCATCAAGCCTAAGAAAAACTGGTGGGCCTATGCGTATTAACCAAATAGGACATTTCTACTTGGCCCAAATGAGGACATTTCTATTTGGCCTTGACATTGCGATATTAAGCTACTTGTTTTTTTAGTTTTAGGTATGTTAAAACATTAAGTCTTTATGAATTTTAAACATAAAAAATATCAAGCGATGAGAATCAAAAGCGGTTTGAAAGCCGCGGTTTCAGCGATGTTTTTATTGGCCATGCCCGCATTCGCCTCCGGAGCGCCCGCGATGAAATCCACCGCGCTTTCACCGGCACCCCTCTTGTCAGCCAAAAAAGCAGCCGGCATTGCAAACAGCCCATCCGGTAAAAATGCCTCCGGCAAAAAAAGCGGCAAAGAACTTCCGGTCATCAATGGGAAAGTTGCGGTGGCATCCGTGAACGGCGACCCCATAACGGTCGGGGAGTTCAACAGGGTGCTGATCAAGCTCCACAATAGCCTGAAAGGTAAAGAGACAGGCAAGAAGGCGACTGCGGAGCGCATCGATTATGCGGGCGTGCTTGACAGGCTTATAAACGTAAGTCTTGCTGGACACGAGGCAAAAAGAATCGGCCTTGACCAACTGCCGATGGTGAAGGTAGCTATAAAGGCGTACTCGGACAGGGCACTCGAGAAAATGATTCGCCCCGACAACCTTCAAGGCGTGAAACCCGATCCCATCCTGGAACGGAACATATACAGGGCGCAGGTCGAGGAGTTCAGGATAAAATCTGCCGTTTTCGATATAAAGCAATTCGCCGAAGAGACCCAGACGGACATTCATACACAGAAAGCGATCGACGAACAGAAAAGAGCTGCCGATCTGCTGAATCAATGGGCCGGTAACGTCAAGCCTGGCGACAGTTTTGACAAGGTCGTAAAGGCGGCGATAAAAAGAGGCTTCGCGGTCGGCAACCTGAAGGGAGTTTACGTAAAAAAATCCAAGATGCCCCCGCCGGTGGCCGCCATAGTGAGCAGGATGAGAGTGGGTCAGACGAGCCCAATGTTAAGGGCGGGGGTGAATAAATTCGTGATCCTGCAGCTCCTGGGAGTGCGGTATCCAGGTGGCGACAAGAAAGCTATGGAGGTTGCAAAGCGGCAGGCGACGGCAATCGCAAGCGCTGAAAGAGTGGATGAGTACCTAAGGAAGCTGGAAAAGAAATATTTAACCTTGAACGTAGGCTTGATCCATAGTCTGGACAAGTTGGATTACACATCCAAATCCTTCAATCTCTACAAGCTTGAAGAAGACAAGAGGGTTCTGGCAGTTGTCAAGGGAGGCGAACCAGTTACGGTGGGTGAGCTGGCCCTGGCAATAGACAAAAAATTTTACCACGGCCTGCGGACCGCCAGCATTTCGGAGGTCCTGACCGCTAAAAATAAGATTTTGACCGGGATACTCGAAAAAAGGGCGCTAAGGCAGCAAGCCCTGGCAGAGGGGCTTCAAAATGCCCGCATTTATAAGGACGAGGTGGAGGATTACAAACGAACCCTGATGTTTGGCATGTTCATGGACAGGGTGGTGGCCCCGGACGTTAAACTCGTGCCCGGCGACTCTATGGCTTATTACAAAAAACACATTGAAGATTACTCGGTTGACGGGCAGATGAGGGTCAGGGCGCTGGTTTTTAAGAAAGAGCAGGACGCACGGAATGCCATCTTAAGCCTCAAGCGGGGCGACGAGTTCCACTGGGTGAGGGCAAATGCGCAGGGCCAGCTGCCCGCGGGCCAAAAAGGCCTGGTCGATTTCGGAGACAGCCTCGTCTATGTAAATGATTTTCCTGTGGACGCTCAAAATGTTTTGAAAGGGGCGAAAGAAGGAGATGCCAGGCTCTATGAGGGTCCAGGGGCAGACGGCGCGAAAAAACTGTTCTATGTCTTGTACGTGGAGAAGGAAGTGCCCCCAGTGCCCAAACCCTTTAAACAGGTGAAGGATGAGATCGAGCGGAAAGTGTACGGGGAAAGGTTCGAAAAGGTGGCGGGCAACTGGTTTGCCAAGCTGAGGAAGGCATATAACGTGAAAATATATGATGAAACCCTCCAGATGAAAATGTCTGATGCGGGGAAAAAATAGTAGAAAATCTTAAAGGATCGGTGAGTGGCATGTTTACCGTGTTTTCCAAGTCCAGGCCTCTGATATTGGCGGGTCTGCTGGCCCTTTGCGGAACCGTCTTTTTTTCCCCCGTCGCCAGCAGAGCGGCGTGGCATTTCAAGCAGCAGGGGTGCCTCGAGTGCCACAAGAATTTCAACCAGAAATACCTCTCACTTAAATATCTGCATCCCGGCGTGAAGGAAGGTAAGTGTGAGGACTGCCATATGCGGCACGGACTTGTGCCCTCCCTGCTTTTAAAGGGCATTGGCAATGACCTGTGCCTGTCGTGCCATGCTGCCGGCAAGATAGGCATGGACAAGAAGTTCGTGCATTCCGCCTTGAAAAAAGGTGGCAAATGCACTTCCTGCCATAACCCGCACGGCACAAATTATGACCATCTGCTTAAGGCCGACGGCTCTGAAATGTGTTTTAAGTGTCACAAAAAAGACGAATTCACGAAAGCGGACACGCATGAGGTCTTGAAAAGCCAGGGCTGCGGAGTTTGTCATTCGCCGCATAGTGCCGCCGAGCCCGAACTTTTAAAGGACGAGACCGTGAAACTCTGCCTTTCCTGCCATAAAGCTTCTGATGACAAATTCAAAAAGGCCCATGATGGGTATCCCGTTGAAAAGGCCAGTTGCACGATCTGCCATGATCCGCATTCTTCCTCCGCGGGCCATCTGTTGAAGACAAGCGCCCATGCGCCGGTAACCGCGGATCAGTGTGACAAATGCCATGAGGCTCCAGATTCAAAAACGCCTTTTATACTCAAAACTGCGGGTAGTGCCCTCTGCTATCAGTGTCATAAAGAGG
>JAKAGP010000392.1:440-3024 GCA_021825785.1 Nitrospirota bacterium | reverse complement strand
GATATGTGAAAAGCGCCGCCATGAATTTGCGCCATCAATGGTTGCGGCCTCGTATAGCTCCTCCGAGATTGATTGCAACGCCGCAATGTAGATCACAACGGCGAAGCCAAGGCTGGCCCAAATCGTGATAAACATAACAAGGTAAAAGGCGATACGTGGGTCTCCGAGTAGAGCGGTTTGGAACCCGATGGCGTGCATAACGTTGGCTACTGGACCTGCCTCAGGGTTAAGTATCAGGGACCAAGTTAGGCCTACTACTGTGACGCCGAGAATCGTGGGTAGGAATATGATGGCTCGCCAAATGTTCGAACCCCGGAGTCCCATGTTCAGGAGTATCGCCACCGCCATCGCGAGAAAGACGATAATGCCGCTGACGACGACACAAAAGATGCCGGTGCGGGTCAGTATTGCCTGGGAGTCTTGCCAATGGCTGGGGCTAAAGAACAACTCATAGTTCTTGAACCCAATCCAGTTCATAGGCACCCCTGGGTACCCGTTTAGATCTGTGAAACTGAGAGGGAACATTGCTGCAGCGGGTCCGAGAGAAAACACTAGGAGGAGGAGGATCCACGGCAAGAAGGTGACGAGAATGGGGAGTCTGGCGCGGAACGAGTGGCGCCCCCCAAAGGGAGACGCCACTCGAGTTGATGAACTGCTCATGACCGCTTTACAGCTAAAGAGCTCGGAGGCACCTTAACTAGCTTGTCCCTGAACAAGGAGCTTCTGCAGTTCGGCGGCGAGTGCGTTCATATCCGTTTCGCTTCCAAGGGGACTGATTTTTGTGTAGTCAAATGGGAAGTTGACGCCAGGAGCACTTTTTGGATTGTAGAAGTAGTGATACTCCCATTCGGTGGTTGCATTTTTAAGTCCAGCAGTTAGTCCTTTGAGGAATGGACTAGGTTTTAGAATGGGGCTTTTCGATACCGGAATGAAGCTCGTCGCGTTGATGAACTTCGAGTAATTGGTTCGTAGGCTGAAGTAGTCGATCCACTTGAAAGCGGCGTCTTGCTGGGCTTTAGACGATCTTGAGGATACGGCGAAGCCATATTCAGGCTTCAGGCCAAAGACGTTGTCTGCCGCCTTCTCAGATCCAGGAAGCGGGAAGTAGCCATAGCCGAAACTTGGCTTTCCTTGAGCGATGCTGGGCTCTGCCCACCCACCGTCTGGAATCATGGCTACTTTGCCGTTGAGGAACTCCCCGTAAACATTTGAGTACGCCAGACCTGGGAAAGTCGGTTCTGTGTACTTGAAAACATCCTGGATCTGGGTCAAGACCTTAACAGATGTCGGATCGGTGAGCTTGATGCTGTGGTCCCATAGCCCCTTATTGAGTGCATCCATGTTGGGGTAAAGGCTTTGGACCATTCCTAACATGACAAGACCAGCAGGCCAGACATCTTTTCCGCCGATGGCCAAAGGAGTGACACCGTTGGAGGTGAGGGTCTTATTGACGTTCATGAACTCCGACCACGTGGTGGGCACACTCAGTCCGTATTTTTTAAACATTGTCTTGTTGTAGAAAATTCCGTTAACAATATTGGATCCCAATGGAAGGTAGAAAATCTTTCCGTTTTGGGTTGCGCTAGCAACAATCTTTGGAAGCCAGCGAGACACGTAGCCTTGCTTGCTCTGGTCAACGAAGGCTCCAGCTTTTTCCAGGATTTGCATATTGCTCAACGTAGATCCCGTTACGTAGGACGGAGGAACTGATCCTGCGTTAATGGTTAAGACATCGACTGCTTTGGCAATCAGGCGATCCTTGGTTATCCCATCGGTTCCGGCAGTGGGAATGGTGCCGAATTGGACTTTGATATTCGGATACCTTTTCTCAAATGCGGGAATAGCGCTTTTAAAATAGGCCACCAACGGCGGGTTCTCACCCGTTAGTACCCTTAAGTTAACCTGCGTGGTGGCGGTGGCCGACGACTGAAAGCCTACGAGCGTCACCAGTGCTACCACGAGAGTGACGGTTATTGCTTTGAAATGACGCCTCACTGTGTTTCTCCGATCAGTATGAGATTGAGCACTTAATAGTGCTATTCGGATTAAAGCACAAAAATCCGCTAAAGACAACGTTGGCTAGCCTCAGAAGGCTTTGATTTTTGGACCCCATAAGGAGGGCCAAATGCCCCATTTGGCCTGCCATGGGTTTTCCGGGCACTGTTTACTTAGTGAGGCCCTACTCTGAAAGACCGCGGAAATGCCAAAGTCCTAGTCTGCTGAATTTCAGTTGAGCTCGCTTCTTAGTTCGCTCTGGTTACTCCCTTGCTGATGCCAGTGGCGAACTCGGTGTCAGGAAGGGATCCTGGCCTGCCGGGGTCAATTAAGATGAAATTGATCGTGGGCAAAGGCCCCGATTGAAGTGAATTTCAGTTGCCGAGTTCTTAATGTAAGCAGATTAGATTTTTATAAGTTCGTTCCCGTTCCGTCACCGCACTGCGACCCGTCTGACTGACGGGGCTGATCACCGAAATTTAAGGACGCAGCCGTCGCACCTATGGGCCCGGGAGGGTCCATGCCGAACTCTCTCTTGGATTCGGTGTGAGAGTCAGCCTGATCACCATTGAGAAGTTAATGCGATTTG
>JAKAGP010000392.1:0-430 GCA_021825785.1 Nitrospirota bacterium | reverse complement strand
CAGGACCCCAAGGGATTCCAAAACTCAAAGGAGTCAAAGACATCAAAAATGAAGTTGGCGTCGGAGATTCAGTTCATGGAGACTGTAGTTGAGCCGGACCCAAGCAATTCTGGGTCAACGACATTACCGAACATCCCCGTAGGACGGGCACATTCTTTTTCTGCGCAGAAGTTCTTGATACTCATTCAAGGACGATTGCGGCATGGTCCGTTAACTCCAATCAGACACGCTACCTTGTTACCTATGTCATTGATTTTGATAAGGCCTATGGCCACCGATCACCCCAATCACCAATTGTTCCTTCAGACCAAGCAAGCCAATTTATCTCTAGGCATTTAGCAGCAGGTGCAAAGGAGCAGGGTCAGCATCCTCTATCGGGACGTTTGGCGAGGGTTATGAGAATGCACGCATGAAATCTTTCTGATCGAAA
>JAKAGP010000391.1 GCA_021825785.1 Nitrospirota bacterium | reverse complement strand
CGCCCTGATATTTATTTATCTTTGATCAATCAGGAATCAGAGTTCAACCCTAATGCTAAATCGAAGACCGGAGTGCGGGGCATTTCCCAGATGACCTTGGCAACCGGAAAACCTTATGGGATTTTAACTGAAGAGGACCGAAGCAACCCCCTCAAGATGTTGGATGCTGGCGCCAGGCACCTGGCGGATCTCTACAAAGAGAAAGGCAACTGGGCCGATGCCGTCTTTGCCTATAACGGCGGCAGTGATCCTGCGTATAAGACCAACGTAGGCCGTCATTTAGGTTGGGCGCGGAATCAGATTAAGAGACTGGGGCAGGGCGGCGGCGGGTGGGAGGTAGTCAGCACTGAGCCGCTTGAAGGTGTAATCGAACAGGCTACTGAACAATATCCTGTTCTCCAAAAAATGGGATTGAAAGGTGTCTATACTAACTCTCCTGGGAAATATGGAGACATTGAATCTTGGCCTTCTGGAGAAGGCGGTACGCCAGATTACCAACGCCCTAAAGGACTTCCTCTTGAATCTTTTGGAGTGCAGGTATTTGGTGGTGGGAAAACAAAGCCAATAGATGTTTTAGCCGATGCTGCTTCTCATTATATGATCTATAACGACCCCCAAATGAAGCAATTTTATCAGCAATTTAGAAATTCATTAACCCCAGAACAACAGGAAAGGCTAAAACGGGATTATGAACATGCAAAGACCAATGAAGGAGAGAAAAGACCTTTCGATCAATGGTTAGAAGCCTCAAGGCTTCCTGCCTATTTTCGGGGATATACCTTCAATCAATGGCCAGAAGATTTTAATAAAAGGGTATTTACTCCTGGGCAGATTAAATTATTCGATCAGGTCAGGGATTATCTCGGAGTAGGGAAAGAAGATCAGCAGAAAAAAATAGGAGTAGGCGTAGTTCCTAAGAAATACCAATACACCAAAGCCGAAGAACAGGCGGCAGTGAAGGCGATTGACGAAAATATTGCCAAGGGCCGTCCTGACCTTCCTGCCCCCGTCATCCCTGAAGCGGAGTTTCAGCCACGCCCCCTGGATGCCATTAAGTCTTTGCAGCCAATAGTTGATGTATTGGCTCAAGGTTTGGGCGAAGTAGCAAGTGGTGCTCCCCACGTCGGTTTTGCTCATGGCCGCACGGAACCCATGACTCCAGAAGAAGAAGTTGCGGGCCGGAGAGCGGGAACGGAGATGGGAAGGGGCATCTACAAAGGCGCTTCTTTGGGGCTTTTGCAGCCTCCTGCGATCCAGCCGGAAACAGGGCCAGTGACCGCTCTCACAGAAGAAGGAAAACGCAACCAAAAGAAAGTCGATATTTTAAGTCCGCAGATAGAAAGGGGACGTCAAGAAATAGATTTGTTGATGGAAAAACTCAATGAATCGACTGCCTGGCTGAAAGAAAACAGAGAAGGATTGGGCAAAACTCGTGAGGGAGTTGCTGAATTTAACCAAAAGGTTAAGGAGCATAATGATCTTTTCAAAAAAGTTAAGGTTCTTGAAGGTCAGGTAAATCAAGGAATTGTTGAACTAAATCAGATTAAAAATAGTCATAGAGGCCAGTATACTATCCCTCCCCGCACCGGCAAAGAAGCCGAAGCTGCTCAGATCATTCGCACCATGGGCGAGTATATAGGGGCGGCTTTGCCTATTAGCGGCTTAATCCGGGGGGCGACGGCGGCTTACGGACTGGCCGCGCCGGAAATTGCCGGGACCGGGATACTTAGGGGTATCGGCTCTGCTCTGGGCGGCGGGGTCTATGGAGCAGCTTCTCGGTTTGGGGAAGCAATTGGCCGGCAGGTCCCCATCTCGGATGAGGTCATCCATCAGGCGGCGGAGGGTGCAGTCAATGATGCTCTTCTCTTTGGGTTCATGCACTTCGGTATTGAGGGCACTGTCGCAGGGTTGGGTTATGGGGCTGATTATGTCCTCGGTTTGCGGCAGAAGTTTCAGAGGGCGGCGATCCGGTTAGACCCCGGTAAGTTCGCCAAGATGAGCTCAGAGGACTTTGAGAACTTCGTCAAGGATAATCCGGGGTTTGTTAACGAGATGGCCCGCAAGTCACCCGCGGTCAAAGAAGCCATGATCCAAATGAACATCCGGGCGGCGCAGAAAATGGCGGAAGAAGGAGCGGTGCAGGAAGCGGAAGCAGTTACGGCAGTTATGCAGCCGCCCGCGGTGCGGGAAGTTCCGCCCGAGGTTCACCCCGATCTTACTCGTCCCGCTTCTGGCCGCCTGTTCACGGATAAGCAACTTAAGGACATGACCCATGAGCAGGTTGCGGCCCTTCCTCCTGAGCAGCAGAAAATCTTTCGACAGGAAGCAAAGGAAATTTTGAAAGAGGCTCAAGAAAAGCCGAAGCCTACCTTGAAAAAGGTCAAGGCAGAAATAGCCCCAGAAGCCTCTCCAGTGCCCCAGGCTGAGGCGGCTCCGATAGAGGCTACTACCCCCCGAGTTCCGCCTAAACGGAGCACAGAAGGGAAGGCGGCGGACAATTTTAGTAAATTTATGGATAAGGTTGGGTATCGGTTTGCCAGCGAAACAAAGGGGCAAGCTATTCTTGATGACCTTGAAGTGGCTAACATTAATCCTCAGAATGTCCACCAAGAATTTTGGGACAGCACTTATCCTAAATTAACCCCACAGCAGCAAAAATATTTTGATAAATATGTTGAGAAATTAAGCGGTTTTAAAAAAGGAGACGTAATTGGCACCCTAAAAGATGGGGGTGATTGGGTAGCTAATTCTTGGGCTGAATTAGTTGACTTGCCTCCAGAAGTTACCCAACTGCAAGGAACAGAACGCGGGCTACTAGCGATGGAAGCCTACGCCAATAACTTAGTTCGTGGGCAGGCCCCCGCAAAAGGATTGCCTGCGCCTCCACCCGAACCAGGTGTTACCCCCAAGGGGGAGGGGGAGATAACTATGACCGTCATTCTCAGTGGCAACAATGTAAAGAAGGCCTTTGCAGCGCGCCCGCTCTTCGATGGCATCAACTTTGCCATCGAAGACAACGATCGCATCG
>JAKAGP010000390.1 GCA_021825785.1 Nitrospirota bacterium | reverse complement strand
CTATGCCGCTGAATCCGCCCGTCATGGAAAAAGCGCCTATGCGGGTGAACTGGTGCACTGCGATGACGCCGCCAAGTATCGCGTTGTCGTCCACCTGGACGTGTCCGGCCATGGTGACCGAGTTTGCCATCACAACGTTGTTGCCTATCCTGCAATCGTGGGCTATGTGGGTGTAGGCCATGATATAGTTATTGTCACCCAGGACGGTGAGTCCCTCCGCACCAACAGACCCCCTGTGGATGCTCACGTATTCCCTTATGATGTTCCCGCCGCCTATTCTTACGCCGGTCTTTTCTCCTCCGTACTTCATGTCCTGGGGAGGCAGACCGATAACGGCGAAAGGATAGATGGCGCAGCCGTCGCCGATCTCCGTATCCCCTTCTATAACGACATTGTTCAGGATCTTTACTCCGCGCCCGATCTTCACTCCTTCGCCTATGATGCAGTAAGGGCCGATCTGGGCGTCCTTTGGGACTGAAGCCTTTTCATGCACGACGGCCGTAGGATGGATTTTCATTTTTTTCAGATCTCCTTGTCGGTGACCATGGCGATGAATTCGGCCTCCGCCGCCACCTTGGAGTCCACTACCGCGCGGCCGGCGAATTTCCAGACCTTGTCCCTGTGCTGGAGGACCTTTACCTCCAGGTGTACCTGGTCTCCGGGTACCACGGGCTTTCTGAATTTAACCTTGTCGATGCTCATGAAATATACCGCCTTGCCCTGCATGCCGGATTTGAAGGCAAGGACGCCTGCCGTCTGGGCGAGCGCCTCTATTATGAGAACACCGGGCATAATGGGGTTTCCTGGGAAATGGCCGCTGAAAAAGTGCTCGTTGATGGTGGCGTTTTTTATCCCCACCGCCTTTTCTCCCGCGACCAGCTCCGTTATCCTGTCAACGAGTAAAAAAGGGAACCTGTGGGGAAGGATGGACTCGATCTCTCTGACGTTTATCATTGCTCGCTCAATAGCCTCCTTTCAAGCTCATACAGTCTTTTTTCAAGGTCCTGCATCGTCTTGTTCATCTCGGGCAGCCTGGCCGTAACAGACATCGCCTTAAGCCACTGTTTGTGCGGCATTGCCGGGGCGCCCGCATAGGCCCCCTTTGAAAGCCTGGTGTTGGGCAAAACGCCGGAGCCCGCGCCAATTACCGAGCCGTCTTCTATATGCACATGGTCGGCTACGCCGGCCTGTCCCGCCACTATAACGTAGTTGCCCAGCGTGGAGCTGCCGGCCACGCCGGCTTGGGCCACCACAATGCAGCCGGCCCCTATCTTCACGTTATGGGCTATCTGCACCAGGTTGTCTATCTTTGTCCCCCTGCCTATGACCGTGTTGCCCGTGGTGGCGCGGTCAATGGTTGTGTTGGCGCCTATCTCCACATCGTCTTCTATTACGACTCCTCCCACCTGGGGGATCTTTATATGCCTGCCGCTTCGCATGATATAGCCGAAACCATCGGCCCCTATAACGCTTCCGGCATGAATGCTCACCCTGTCCCCGATCGCCACACCCTCCCGCACGGTGACGTTAGGGTGCAAAGTGCAGTCGCGCCCGATCTTTGACCCCGCGCCCACGAAGACGCCTGGATAAAGCAGGCTCCCCGCGCCGATCCGGGCACCTTCCCCTATGAAGACGAAGGGCATCACAACTGCCTGTCCGTCGATCTCCGCACTCTCTGATACAAAAGCCAGATCACTTATGCCGGCAGGCGGCCGTCCGGCTTTATGAAAATGCTCCAGCAACCGGATGAAGGCAAGCTGAGGGTCGTCCACCGCGATCTGGTTTTTTTTAAGTCCGGTCAAAAAGGCGTCTTTTACTATTATACAGGCCGCGGCTGAGCCCTCCGCCAGGTCCAGGAGTTTTTCAGACGGCTTGAGCAGGTAGGTTATATCCGCGGGGCCCGCGTCCTCAATACCGGAAACCCCGGTTATTTCCACACCGGGGTCCCCGTATAGTTTGCCGCCCAGAAAAAGGGCTATATCAGAGAGCTTCATAAGGGCAGGAAGGGCAATTTTTACTTGCCGGCCTATTTGCCCGATGGCGCCGCCGCCGGGGAGGTCTGGTTAACGCGCTGTATGACCTCGTCGGTAAGCTCTTTTGCCCCATCAGCGTACAGGATGACGTCGGCAGGAAGTATTACAGTATAATGCTCGCTCTTGCCTATCTGCTCGATCGCATCCTTTATCTTCTTGAGGATGACAACCTCTTTTGCCCGCTGTTTCTGCTGCATTTCCGTGTTGGACTCCGTAATGAGCTGCTGCGTGTCCGCAGTCAACTTATCAATGGCCGCCTCTTTTTCCTTTTTTGCCTTGGGAGAAAGGACAGAGGACTGTTTTTCCAGCTCCGCCTTCATTTGGTCACGCTCCGCTATCTTTTTGTCTATATCGGCTTGCAATCCCTTCATTACGGCCTGAAGCTCGATCTTTGCCGCCTTGCCGTCGTTGGACTCATTGAGCGCCCGCTGAAGGTCCACGTAACCTATCCTGTTTGCTTTTAGACCGGCCTTGGCGCCCTGGGCCACCGTCACCTGAGCGGCCAGAAGAAGCACTGCCGCTGCCATCAGTATTACCTTTTTCATTGATCCTCCTTGTCTGATCGGTCCCAATTCCATGGTTTTTTTATTAAGCTTCCTTACGGAAGCTCATCTAAGGATGTCCTTTTATTATAATCTCGTTCATCTTAAGGTATTTATCTTCGGCTCTGGCCGTACTGGAAAGCGGGGCGTCACCATTCTTCCTGGTGGCCCTGGGCGATACCGCCTGTCTTTTTTCCAGCTCCGCGTCAAAAGCCATTTTTGATTATTTAAAAGAAAGTCCCAAAGGTGAAATCCACCCTGTTTGATTTCTCATCCGGCTTCTTGTTTATGTCCCAGCCCCATTCTATCCTTATCGGGCCGATCGGCGAAATCCACCTGATGCCCGTCCCTGAAGTGTACCTGATGTCTTTTGGCAGCAGGCTGTCATAGGCGGAGCCGGCGTCGAAAAAGACGTCTCCATACAGCTTTATATCAGAAAGCAGAGGGTAGATGTAATCCACA
>JAKAGP010000389.1 GCA_021825785.1 Nitrospirota bacterium | reverse complement strand
AAAACAGGGGACTTAAAGGGTGCTTTTAACGATTTTTCAAAAACGGTTGAACTCCAGCCTCAGTACCCGGACGCCCAGATACAACTAGGCAAGTTCCTTTTGGGCGCGGGAAAAACGGACGAGGCCATGGGCAAAGCGGACCTCGTCCTGAAGAAGGACGCTAAAAACCAGGACGCCCTCATCCTGAAAGCCGCCATCCTGTTCAAGAAAAAAGACGCGGATGGAGCATGCCGGTTAATGGAATCCGTTATCGGACGGACAGTAAACAAACCGGAGGGCTACATGCTTTTGGCTTATATCTATGCGCAAAAAGGGGACTTGCAGGACGCGGAAAATGACCTGCGCCGCGGCATACAGGCCAATAGCAAGGCGATCCCTTTATACCTGGCCCTTTCCGACGTTTACGTAAAAAAGAACCGGATCGGCGATGCTGAGGGCCTTATCCAAAAGGTCATAGGACTGGAGCCAGAGGCGGCCCGGTACCGCCTGGCGCTTGCCTCGCTTTACTGGGACCAGGGTAAACAAAAGGAGGCGGGCAACGTCCTCAATATGTTCCTGAATGCCCACCCCCAGGACGAGGACCTCTGGATACAGGCGGCCGCTTTTTATGGCGCACGGAAAAGACCGGATATAGCAGAGCAGCAGTTGAAGGAAGGGATAGGGCGCAATGGGAAGAGTTTCAAAATACGCTTTGCCCTGGGCGCTTCTTATCTGGCCGGGGGGCGTGCCGATCAGGCCATTTCAGTCCTTCAGGATTGCCTGGGACTGGAGAAGGACCCAGCGAACCCCAACGTCCTGCACGCAAAAAATTCTCTGGCGCAGATCTATCTTTCGATGCAGCAGATCGATAAGGCAAAAAAATACGTTGATGAGGTAATAAAAGAAAGCCCGAACGACGTGGACGCCAATTACACCGCCGGTACTATTTACCTCAGGGAAAATGAAGGCGTGCGGGCCGTTTCCTCATTCCGGACGGTTGTCAGCGAGAGGCCGCAAGCCGTACCGGTATACATTGCCCTTGCCAGAGCTTATGTAATGGACAATGAAACAGATCTCGCATTTGATACCCTCCGGGATGCCTCGAAGATCGCGCCCGGATCAAGAGACATAGGAATGGCAATGGCCGGTCTTTATATTGAAAAAAAAGATTTCAAGGACGCGGAGGCCCAATATGATAATATCCTTTCCGCCAATCCGAAAGACCTGGAAACGCATGCGGAGCTTGGAGATCTTATGCTGTCACGGGGAGACTTCAAGGGGGCCGAAAGACAATACGCCGGCATTCGTTCGGCTATTCCGAACCAGCCGGTTGGTTATGTAAAAATGAGTTCTCTTTATCTCTCGCAAAAGAAATGGGATATGGCGATTGCCGAACTGGAGAAAGCCGTTCGTACGGCCCCGGACTCCTGGAGCTGCATTAATGACCTCGCGTTTCTCCTTTGCGATCATGGCCGTGGGAAAAATGACCTTGACAGGGCGTTGGCCTTTGAACAGAAGGCTGTAGCCCTGAGCCCGGACAACCCATCGGTGCTGGACACACTCGGATGGATCCATTACCGGAGAGGAGAAATAAAACAGGCAATTGAATTGCTGGAAAAGGCGCAGGCGAAAAACATCGGGAAAAACGAAAACCCTGTGATCAGCTTCCATCTGGGGATGGCATATGACCGGGCCGGCAATACGGCAAAAGCCAGGCGGTGCCTCAGCAGCGCCATGGCCTCGAAGATCAGTTTCCCCGGGAAAGACGAGGCAGAAAAGGTCCTTGCAGGTACCGTTCATGACTAAAAAATGCCGGGGCCTGATTGGCCCATCGATGGTTAATTACAGCCGCAGTAATAGAAGCATTTTTTTGTTTCGAAAGCTGCAAGCTTCGGTCATATTCCGGATTTTTATCTTTTTTTGCTTTTTTTGTTTTCTTGCCATTTCATCTGCTGGAAACGGAGTCAGATCTGTGTGGGCGGCAGCGCCGAAACCCGTGGCGGGCAGCCTGGGCACAGAAACGGGTACGGCGGCGGGCCTCGATAAAAAGGGCTATATCATCGGGCCTGGCGACATACTGGACATTGCCGTATGGAAGGATGAGGCCCTGACCAGGTCCTGCGTTGTACGGCCGGACGGCGCCATCTCTTTCCCTCTCATCGGAGATGTGCAGGCTGCAGGAAGGACCGTCTCCCATTTGAGAAAGGAGATAAAAGAAAGAATAGCCCGGTATGTCCCGGGGGCCGTCCTGTCAGTAGGGGTCCAGCAGGTCAATAGCATGATCATATATGTGATCGGCAAAGTAAATACTCCGGGCCGGATTGTTCTGAACTGCAATGTTGACGTATTGCAGGCCCTTGCGAGCGCCGGGGGACTTAACATATTTGCGAAAGGCAACAGCATCAGGATTTTCAGGCATGAAAAAAAAGATAAAAAAACCGTTATATTCCCTTTCGAGTATGACAAGGTTGTTGATGGCAAGCGCCCGGAGCAGAACATAAGGCTCCAACGGGGTGACGTCATTGTTGTGCCCTGATGGGCTATGGCCGGTTTATTCTGGTACTGGCTTTATTGCATTTTTTCCCTTTGACTGCATGGGGAAACGATTTCCGTCTTATGCCGTCCATCTCTGTAAAGGAGGAGTATAACAGCAATATCTTGCTTTCTCCGAACGCTGATAGTGACAGTGACTTCATTACCACGCTTTCACCGGGTGTCAGGATGTCGGACCAGACCGCCCGGTGGAGCACGGACCTGTCGGTCCATTTGGACCAGCTTGAATATGCCAACGACCATCTCAGTTCGATAAACCAGATGTATGACGGCAAATTCCAGTATCAGGCCACGCCTTTGCTGGGCATATCGGCCGGGGCGGGTTACACGAGAAATTCAAATCCGGCCCTGACCATAGATAAGACGGGGTTTGCGATAGCGGCCGTGCCCTGGGTCCACGTGTCTTCTTCACTTTCCGCGAACTGGCAGCTTACGGAAAAAACGGCTGTCTCTGCCTCTTACGTCTATGGAGATGATTATTTTGAAAGCCCGGGCTATGCTGGCGATTC
>JAKAGP010000388.1 GCA_021825785.1 Nitrospirota bacterium | reverse complement strand
CGATCATCGGCCATTCAAACAAGATGTTCGAGAACAACCCGCTGATTGCAAAGGCACTCATGCTTATGGCTACGGGCAATGCCCAACGCGCTGATTTCTTGCCGCCCCTCAGCAGTTGCCAGGCTTGCCTGGCGATGAGAATAAAAGAAGCCCCCAGCAGGATGCTGCCAACCAACCCCTCTTCTACCAGTATTGATAGATATTGGTTATCAACGGTTGAAGGCACTCCCGGCGGCACTTCGATATCGGAAATGCCCTGCCATAATCCAGTCCCGAATAATGGCTTCGCCTCCAGCGCCTGAGGAACCAATCTCCATGAGTACACCCTCAGATCGATGCTTTCCGCTTTCCGTTCTCCGGAGAACAGGTTAAAGCCAATCGCATCGGGAAACAATAATGACACGATCGCAACGATAACGACTGAAGACAAAGTCAACCACAAAATGGTTTTTTTGTGTAGCTTGAATTCTTTTTTTAACAACCAGAATGCAATTCCGGCCGCTATGATCAGGATCGCCACGAAATTGCCTTTTGAAAAAGAAACGAATAGAGCGACCGCCACCGCGGTGAATGCCAATCCCCATGCAAGCCTGCCGGCCGCAGATCGGGCCTTGAAGAAAAGACAAGCCACAAAAGGAAGCGTTTGAACCATGAAAGCTCCCAAAAGGACCGGATGGGCCAGCGTGGAGCCGCTGCGCCGAAAATCCGCATTCTTGATGCGCGCCTTCTCCCTGGTTATCTCGCCAAAGAGAAAATCCTTGTTGAATACAAACTCAACAATTGCGTAAAGCGCCACGACGATCCCTATGGCGGCAAAGCTCAGAACGAGTATCCTGGGAGCAATACGCCTCTGCCCCAAAACAGCCATGCCGTAATAGAGCAGCAGTGAATATCCGGCGAAAGCCCCGACCAGGGCCAGGCCGTTAAGGGAATTCTGGGCGGCCATTCCCCGGGCGGTGACAAAGGTGATAGTCGCAATCAGCAGCGCATCCAAACCGCGGAAGCGGATATCGTGGCGGTTCCTCCAGAAATAAACAGTGACCACCGGGGCCGCAAGGATGAACAGAATTCCAACTGCGGAGACTTTAAAAGGCCCGATATGCTCCTTGACGTCGGTAAACGTATCCGGGTATAGCATGGTGCCGGAGAACAGAATCAGAATCGAGATCAGAGCAGGCCAAAACAATCTTTCGCGGCGCCCCGGGTGTTCCAGGTCAAGCCCCATTGGCAACTCTCCGGTCAAAGCATTTTCCGTTTCGATCCAGCTCGACCATGGCCCGTAGTTGACCGGCTTCGAGCCAAAAAATTACTGCCGCCGGCCAAATAAATACGGTATCGCTGGTGAACCCCACCAGGAAAATCGCAATCATGCTCATGACAACCGGAAGGGCATAAGCAAAAAATGCCCCACGCTTGCGCAGTAGTTTCCAGGCCTCCCGGAAGATCAGAAAAAATGCCGCGGCGGCAAGCGCCGCCCCGAGTATTCCCTGCTCGACCAGAAATGTGATGTAAAGATCATCAAAAGCTTTTGGCCTCCATCGACCCCAATCAATATTATCCTGATGCAAATAGAACACCTCGCTGACTCCCTGCCACAGGCCGGTTCCAAGAATGGGATTGGCCATGAAAGTCGAAGGCGCCTTTTCCAGCATGTAATAGCGGGGCAGGAAACTTTCATTTTGCCGCCTTAGGGAAAAAATACCGTTATCAACCGTATCCGAGAAAAAAAATGTCATGGCTGTAGCAGCAAGGCTCACCGATATCGCCATGACCATCACAGGCTTTCGCAGCGATGGCTCATAAACGAGAACCCAGATTATGCCGGCGGCGGCCAGAACAATCGCCGCTGCCCATACACCTTTGGTCAGCGTTGCCTCCAGCGCCAGGGCAACCAGGATCGTGGCGGCGCCCCAGGCAGCCATTTTCGATGCCTTTTTCCCCTTGACAAAACAATAAATAAAGAAAGGCGCGACCTGTACAAGGAAAAGACCCAAGGCGCCGGGCAACACGAATGATGAGCCGCTGCGATGATAACCCTTCTCGATCATGGCCTCCGCGCTTTCCTTTATTATTCCTCCATAAATAACGTTCTCTTTGAGAACGAACTCGATCAGCGCATAGCCAGCTTCAAGTAACCCCAGGCATACGAAAACAACAATCATTGTCTTATAGGCCGTTTTCCTCTGCCCCAAAACAGCCATGCCGTAATAGAGCAGCAGCGCGTACAGCACATACGCCAATACCAATGCGCGACCGTTTGTTGTAGTTTGGGCAAGCTCGCCGCGCAGGAGGATAAACGCCATCGCTGCCAACAGGAAGAGATCGAGGCTGCGAAATTCGATCTCCTGACGCCGGTTCCACGCATAAAAGGCAATTTGCGGGGCGGTAACAACAAAAAGGATCCCCAGAGGGCTTATCCTTACCCCCCCGAGATGCAACCCGGTATCCGTCGCGACGTCCGGATAAATCAGATTGCCCACGAGCAAAACAAAAATGGATATCAGGACAAACATGAACCAGCCCGAATCCTGACTGTCTATTTTTTGCAGACTGCTCATGCCTGCTCGGCCCTCGCCACGTGTTTCCATACAAGTTTTACAACTGAGGCGTCGTGTTCATTCAGTCCCAGCGCCACGATCGTGGCTATATAAACAATCAGCAGTGCAGAGATCAGGACAGCCACCCGGACAACTCCGGAGCCGCCCAAGACGAAACGGCCTGCAATCGCCACTATCGCCGCGCTCAATGTTCCCGCAAATATGGGTTTGATGAAGTCAAGCTCAAACGCATGTGTTCTCATGAGTATCCATACCTCGGCCGCGCGCATGAAATTGATTACTGAACTTGCGGCCATATTTGCCAGGGCCGCGCCGATGACTCCATACATCGGGATCAGCAGAAAGCACAGCGAGACATCGATTACCAGTGACACGCTGATATTGAGGAGTTCCAGTTTCGAATGACCCGACATGAGAACCATGAACGCGGCCGGCCCTGATGCCGCAATGATGAGTTGGCCTGCGGCCAATATCATCAGGGCCCGG
>JAKAGP010000011.1 GCA_021825785.1 Nitrospirota bacterium | reverse complement strand
CTGGAGCCCTCTGAGCTTCGGGTTGAGCCTTTCTGCCCCCACTTCGGAGTTTTCGACTGCGGCGGCTGCCATCTGCAGCACGCGTCGTACGCGGGGCAGGTCATCATGAAAAACGCCATAATAAAGGATTCTTTCAAGCGTATCGGGGGGATCGAGATCGAGCCGGCCCCGCCGGTTACCGGCCCCGATACCCATTACAGGCACCGGGCGCAGTTCAAGGTCGCTTCTGGCGGCATCGGTTTTTTTCGGGAAGGGTCCCGCGACGTTGTGCCTATAGACGAATGTCCCCTGCTTGCCCCGGGCATAAATGAGGCCCTGCAGAAGATCAGGCGCATGCCTCTTGAAGGCGTAAAGGAAGCGCATGTGACATTGGGATATAAAGCGGAAAAACCGGCCGGCCCTGAGGGGAGCGATTTCAGCGGGGCCCCGGAAGCCGGGCTTTTCGAAGGGGAGCCTTCGGGGCTCTCCGTGCTTTTGAAGGGGCGAGGATTTGATGAAGTTTTGTCGAGGGAGTATGCGGACGCCGGATTCGATACCGTTTTTTTTGACGACGGCAGCCATAGCGGCAGGGGGTTTGTCAGCTTCGATCTGGGCGGCTTCAGATACAGCGTTTCTCCGCTGAGTTTCTTCCAGAGCAACTGGAGTCTTAATCTTAAGGCGGTGGAGGCCGTAAAGGAGATGCTCGGCCTTTCCTCCGGCGGGACCCTGCTGGACATCTACGCCGGAGGCGGGAATTTCTCGATCCCCATGAGCCCGTCGGCAAAGAGGATAACCTGCGTGGAGGAAAACGGCCCGTCTGTAAAAGACGGCATCCGGAACCTGGAGCTAAACGGCATCAAAAACATGAAATTCATCAGGACGTCCTTCGAGAAATTGCAGGGCAAGGGGCAGGGCGCGAATGCCTTTGATGCCGTCATAGTGGACCCGCCCAGGCCTGGCCTGAGCCGGGAGGCCGCGAAAAATTTGCTGCAGCTTCAGACGGAAAAAATTCTCTACATCTCATGCAACCCCGCGACGCTTGCGCGGGACGTGAAGAAGCTATCCGAAAGGTTCAGGGTGGAGTCCGTGAGGCTTGTGGATTTCTTCCCTCATACCTACCACATCGAGGTCCTCTGCCTGCTTGCCAGGTCCTGATTGAGGGCCGTGCTTCCGCCATTTTTCGGCTCTTTTCACGCCACTAACATGCAAACAACAGGGACTGGATGCCGCCATAAACTTGGCTGCCGTTTGCTGCGAAGCCATTTGCTCCTAGAACGGTCCTGCCATGCTTAGAAATGTATAAGCACTGCCGGAATAAACTGATTGGGCCGAACTTGCCCATCCCCACATTTCAATGTAATCAGTTGTTCCGTTAAAGTAAATTAAATCCGAAACAGAAACTATTGTGGAATACATTGCATTTGCAATCTGTTCCCCATATGAATACACCGAACCGTTTTTATAGATTGCGATGTACAAAGTTTCGCCGGCGGACGTGGCTGAAAAGGCGGCATTTACGTGGTAGTACCCCGCTTTTTTAGGTGTTATTCTATGATTCGTCAGGTCGAAAATATTATTTGTGTTGAAGCTAACGCTATCCAGATTGATCTTTGTCCAAGCAGCAGGAAGGGACTGAGTATTTGCAAGGTAAATCCGGCTATCGAAGGCACCCTGTGCCTGGAGAGTATTAACCTGCGTCCGGAGCGGCTCTCTCTCTCAAGGACCAGGCAGGTATCAGCCTTATACTCCCGGAAATCTCAGTGATCTACCCACAGGAATTCCTGAAGAGCCCAATTTAATATGGTCCTATAAATGTGTTTTTTAGTGGGTTATTGACAATATCTGCAGGTCTTTTCAAAGTGCGTTTCTCTTCCTGGCGTATCCAGAAGGGCTTTGTTCAGATTTTTTGGGCGAATGGCAAAGACGTCAGATATGCACTTCCGTGTCTATCCGCCTGCTCAGCTCTTAAGACCAAACGGATAGGAATGCCTTAAGTACCTTAATAGGCAGTGCGAGAGAGGGGATTTGAACCCCTACAGGTTTCCCCACTGGATCCTAAGTCCAGCGCGTCTGCCAGTTCCGCCACTCTCGCTGATTGATTTTAAAGGATTTTTAGCCATTCGGTCAATTCCTTGTGGTCTTGAGTGTAGCAAATTTGTAGCACGAATCCGGAACTTCAACGCTGGAGGGGTGCTAAAATATCCTTAGCTATTCTTCGGCAATACTGGTCCTGATCGATCAGCGCTGCCTTGGGAAAGGCGATTTGTCCAGCACCTCATCCACCCTGACCATGTAGCCGAATGGATAATCGGTCTGGAAGATGTGGAATTTTTCGAACTCGAAGAGCTTTCTTGAGGCGAGCAGGAACCTGTAATAGGGGTTTTCCTTTTCCAGTATCTCGATTGTCCCGTTTACCTGAAAGCTTATGTACTCCATGCCGGCCGGGCCGGATTTCATCCCCGAATAGAGGAGGCTTGCGCGGGGGTTGTCCCTCATGTTTCCGGCCGCCTTTCCCTCGAATATTTCAAGCCCTCCCAGCGCCGTCGGATCGAAATGGCCCACGTCCGAGTAGAGCCTTGCCGAGGCCTCGACCCTATTAGCCAGGCTTTCCTTCCATGGGCATGTGCGGGCCTCCGCGAGCGTGCTTTCGAAGATGTCCGTGTAATCGGCGAGAAGTTCCGGGACGGGGAGAAGCCCGATTCCCTTTATGGTAAGATTTACCGTGAGCCCGGCCGGGCCTGTCTTCCTGACGTCCGGCCATGTGGCCATCACCGGCAGGTGCGCGGAAAAAAAACTCATCTTCCCGTCCCGGAGCACGTTGAGCAGGAATTCGAGGCGGGAGGAGGCAAGCCAGTCCAGGCACCTCGAGGGGATCCTGCCGGTCGTGACCCTGCTGTCCATTACTGGCCGCTGATGTGCGGTTTTATTTTTTCGAATATCCTCGCGGTCTTCCATATCCTCAACTGCGAGCGGCTGGACAAAAGCAGAAGCAGTATTATCACGAATTCCGGCGGAGTAAAATCCCTCCTGATGAGGCCGTGGTATATAGCGAAAAAAACCGCCACGCTGACTGAAAGTATGCTAAACAGAAGCCAGAACTTCCTCCTCCTGGCAACCCGAAGCAGAAATGCCTTTTCCCCATGCGTCAAATGAATTTCAATGCCCATCCATGGCCGGCCTCCTTACCCGGCTTTTGAGTTCCTCCATCATCTCCGGCGTGATTTCATTGCAGCCACGCTCGGCTGCGTAGCGCTCCACTGCCGCCTTTACCATGGACCTCACGAAAAATGGGACCCGGCCAAGCCTCTCCATGGCCTCTTCGCTCCATCGGGGACGCGCTCCGGCATCCGCCGCGTCTTCCGCGGCGAGCCTCGGGGGTTTTATCACATCCCCCCCCGCGGGGGAATAAGCGCACCAGGGGTCTTCCCCGAGATAATCGTTTTTAAGGGAATACGCCTTGGCCCTGCATCCGCCGCAAAGCAGGCGGTACTCGCAGGCCCCGCATTTGCCCTTCAGCGCGCCTTCAGCCGTCCTGAGCGATTCAAGGACGGGCGACGTCTTCCAGATATCGCCGAAATCCGAGGTCCTCACGTTGCCAAGAGGCAGCGGCAGATACGGGCACGCCGTGACAGTCCCGTCCGGGGTTATCCTGCAGTATGTGTGGCCGGCGAGGCAGCGCCCGGTGTCCATCTGCAGAAGGGGGGAGCCAGGGTTGCGCTGGTGGAGTATCCTTCTCATGGTTGGGGCGCAGCGCGTCCTGATCATCATCTCCAGGTGGTTGCCGCCCAGGCCGGCAATGAAGGACAAAACCTCTTCGTACTGCCCGGCGGTGATATCGGTCAGCTCTTCCGCGCGCCCCGTGCACACAAGGAAAAACGGGCTGAAGACCTTCGCTCCCAGCTCCTCCGCGAACTCTATGAGCGCCGGGATGCCAGCCAGGTTTCTGCTTGTGACGACCGTGTTTATCTGGACCGAAAGCCCCTGCGACTTGCAGAGCCGCGCGGCGTTTACCGCCGCGGCCCACGCCCCCGGGAAGGCCCGGACGCCGTCATGGATTTCCGCCGTTGCGGAGTCGAGCCCGATGCTGACTCCGGATATTCCGCTTTCCTTCATCCTGCGGGCCGCCGCCTCGTCGACGAGGGTCCCGTTCGTGCCGGCCACCACCATCATCCCCTTGTGCCTGGCGTGCGAGGCAAGCTCGTAAATGTCCCGCCGCAGCAGGGGTTCGCCGCCCGAGAGGATGAGCATGGTCTCCGGATTCACGAGGGCAATCTGGTCTATGAGACGAAGGGCCTGGGCGTTGTCGAGTTCGTCAGCGCCGTCCGCCGCGGCGGCATCGCCGGCAACTGAAGGGACAAAGCGCGCGGGCAGATAGCAGTGGCCGCAGCGCAGATTGCATTTTCCCGTTACGTTCCAGGATATGATGGACAGATTCTCTCTCAGCATTTCAGGCCCTGTTGTCAGACACCCGCAAGAAGCACGTTGCATGGCGCAGTGCGAAGCAGGTTCTCGGCAGTATTGCCTATGTCGAGCTCCTCCGTCTGGTGGGCGCCGAACCTGCCCGCAACGAAGAGGGCAGGGGGGTCTTTCTTAAGATGCTCGCATATCTCGTGGCTTGCCTTGCCGGCCAGCAGGGTGGTCCTGACCTCCACGCCGGCCTCAAGTCCCATCCGTCTTGCCTCATCTAGCGCGCCCTCGTATATCTTGCCCAGTCCGTCATCGATTATTTCGTCATGGAGTTTTTCCTGCTCCTTGAACTTGAATATCTTCTGGGCCTCGCTTGACAGGACCTTTACCAGGGACTCGAACGCCCTGCGATGAAAATGCGGATCGTAAACGGCCACGGCCTCGATATCCATTCCAAACTCCCTGCCGAGGGCGAGGGCCTTCCCGAACGCGGAAAAGGCCTGGATGCTGCCATCTATAGCGGCGCAGATCCTTCCGGTCATGGGGCTGCCTGATGGCCCGGGGAAAGAGTTTTTTACGACCAGCACATCGGCCGTCACCCTCCTTGCCACCCGCTCGCATACGCCGCCTATGAGGCTGCCGTTTACCGCCCCAAGGCCGAGTATGCCCATTATGACGAGGTCATAACCGCTCGCCCTTACGTCTCTGACGATCTGGAGCCAGTTCTTGCCTTCCATCAGCCTGCAGTCAAAAGCTACGCCGGCCGCGGAGCACTCCTTCTTGAACGAATCAAGATAGGCGTCCGAGATGAGCCTGAGCCCGTCGCCTATGAGCGAATCGTGGACCTTTCTGGATTTTTTCAGCTTTTCCTCTTGCTGGTAATGTCCGGGCAGTCCCCCCTCCATGTCACGGAACCTCCTGTCATGAAGGCCCGCGCTGTAGACATGGTTGCCGGTAAGCTCGGAGCCGAAACGCCTGGCAAGCGCGATGCCCAGCTCCGTGCACCAGGGGGAATACCTGGAGTTGTCTATCGGGATCAGTATCTTTTTATACATGCTTGCCGCCGATCAGGCCGAGGGCCCTTTTTTTAACGCCCCTTTTTTTGACGCCTTGTGCAGGGCGATGCCTATCAAAAGAACGATAATGAACACTACCGGCGGCAGCACATATACCTTGAGGGGCGTCTTTGGTATCAGGACCATGTAGTACCAGTCCGATACCGTGCCCTTATTGCCGTGTTCTCCGTTTCTTCCGTCATACACGGTGATAGAGAAAGGCATGAACTCCCCGACCTTGAAGACCGTGTCGTCCTTGCCTCCGGTGTCCAGGGCCCGCTTGAAGATCACCCTGTACTGGCCGTCCTTGAAGCTCTCTATCACCTGAACGTCCTGTCTGGCCTGCTCAGCAAGATTGGCAGGCCCGGAGCCGATCCATTCCACCGCGCGGTCCTTGTCCGAGACCTTCCACCACCAGATATTGACGGGGTTCGTGCTGTCGCCTCCGAAGAAATACGGTTTCACGCCCGGGGTGACCTTCGACGGAAACTGGAGGCGTGCCCCGTCGGGGTACACAACGGCGTTTGTAATCCCCGCGGCGTTGCCGATGCCCGGCGCGCCGCCGCCAGCAGCCGCGGGGTCAGATGGGGGAGCCCCTCCCGCCGGTCCGGGGGCGCCGGCTCCGCCCGATGCTGCAGCCGCGTTGGCGATCACGGCAGGGCTCAGGAAGCTTGCCTGCTTGCATGTCCATGTGAGCATGACCTCCAGGGCGGAGTCCGTGTACACCCCCCTGACCCTGACGTTGTTGATGAGCGGCGTGAAATTTCTCGGGTGGAACATGATCTGCCCCGCCATCGGGATATCCAGGTAGGGGACCTTGTTCCAGACGGGATCGGTCGTCGATGTTGGCAGCGCCCTGACCCTTGCCACCTTGATAGTAATGCCCAGGTACCTTTTAAGCTGCTCCGACTGGACGTAGTAGGCCAGTGCCCACCTCTGCTGATCGTTGAGGGTGTCTCCGTAGGAGGTCATCGGCGTGCCGCCTATGCCCGCGGTTACCGTCAGATATATGGCTTTCAGCGACGAGCCATCGATGTAACTCCAGGGCTCCGTCTGGTCCGCGGGATATATCTTGTTGTGCCAGTCGTCCCTGAACTTGGGCTGCCAGCCTTTTATTCCGTCGCCCCTGCCGGCCAGGCCGTGGCATTCCCAGCACTTGGCCTTCTTGTAGAGCTGCTTGCCCATGGCAAGAAGCTTGGCGCTTTTGGCGGGCGGCTTGCCAACCTTTATCGGCGTGCCTGTAACCGACCAGACGTCCGGAGGGGAGAACTTCTTGATGTATTGCACAAGCGCGCTTACGTCCGCGTCGCTGAACCGCTTCCATGGCGGCATGGACGTGCCGGGGTTGCCGTCTCTGATGATCTTCGCGATTGCGGCATCGGTTGTGGGATAGCCGGTGGGGACCGTCAGGTATTTAAACGTGCCGGTGGTGAAATCCCTCGGCTTCGGGAAGACGAAATTCGCCGCGTAGCCGTCGCCCTTGCCGTCGACCCCGTGGCACTGCGAGCACCACTTGTCGTAAATTGCCTTGCCCTTGTCCTGCGGCCATGCGCTTACGGGCAGCAGCAAGACCAGATAGGAGAGAATGAGAAACTGAACGAGGTGGATATTGTTTTTTTTCATGTTTTTTATCATTGATTTAGAATGTCCTGGGTTTATTCCCGCTCGCGTAATATATGAACATGCTCGCCTCCCAGATGGAATTCTGGTCCAAAAAATTCTCGAATTCCGGCATGGCGGAGTCCCATGGATGGGAGCCCGGCGGCAGCGCCGTCCATCCCTTTGCCACCCTCCAGAAAACGTAGGACTCCGGCAACTGTGCTATCGTGTCCGTTCCCATAAACGGAGGAGGCGGCGGGTTGAAGGCGTCCGCGAAGATGCCCTTGCCGTTGAGGCCGTCGCCGTGGCAGAAAAAGCAGTTCTGGTAGTAAACCTTCTTGCCCGCCTCCACGTATTTGCCGAAGTTCGCGGTGTCCTGGCGCAATGGGTTTTGCAGGCCGAGTATCTTTATGGTCTGGCCCTTGAAGGTCATCTGCATCGGCGGCTCCGGATGTGATATCCTCGGGCTGACCGGGGGGGTAAACGACGGAGAGACGCCGGAATAGGCGATATAGGCGGCCAGCAGAGGGATGAATATGTACACGATGGCCACTCGCAGGGCCTTTTTATCGTCATCGGCGAGTACGGTCCTTATCGGCCGCAGGAACGCGTGAAAGGTCTCCTCGCTGATTGAAAAATAGATGAGAAAGGTCAAAACGGCGACGACCATGTACATATGGACGACCTGCGACGGCAGCGGGGGCATGATGAGAGACAGGCTCTTCAGCCCTGCGTAGATTGCCAGCAGGATGCCCAGGTAATTGAAAAACGGCGATTTCCTGAGGGCCGCAAGGATGGCGATTGCAAGCCCGATAATGGCAAGCGCGGGGAATATGTAGTGCATTACCGGGGTCCTCCTGTGGCGGCGCCGGGCCGTTTCTTGGTCAAGATTGTGTTTTTCATTTCAGGCGCTCTCATTTCCTGTTTCATTTGTACGCCCCCGCCTGGGCAGCCTTCTGCTCTTGCGCCTTCAGAAGCGGGACGGAACCGGGATAGGAGACCGTCACCGAGGCCCCCTGGCTCTGCAGATAGGCGGCCACCGCGATGATCTCCCCGTCTGTAAGCGACGTGGGGGGCTGGTTCGCGGGGGGCATTATGTTTTCAAATCCCTTTACAACGTACGCCCCCGGGTTGACCAGCGCCTCGAAAAGCTGCTGCTCCGGGGGTATGCCGCGCGCCTTTGCCTCCCTGGCGATCTCGGCGCCTATGGTGGACATGGCCGGCGCGCGTTCCGTCGTGGAGGGCTGCTCGCTGTGGCAGACCATGCACTGCCCTTTCCCGAAGACTATCTTTTCGCCGATCGCCACGAGGTCCGCCTGGGAGATTCCAGGCTTCAGCACTATCGTCTTGGGCGGCTTCGATTCGGACTGCGGAAGATACTCAAGACCGATATACACGAAAACCAGATTGAGCACTATCACGATGAGGGCCAGTTTCAGGACGCCTTTTTTCATTGCCCGGTCACCCTCCGCTCCGAGAACTTCTCCAGTCTCATTATGCTCCAGAATACAAAAGCGACCATCAGCAAAAACAGCAGGGTCGTGATGGTGACTATGATGGAGGCGACACCGGCGGTGGGCAGGTATGCGTCAGGGGCCTTGTTCATCATGATGCCGTAGACGTGCCAGTACTGCCTTGCGCCGGCCCTCATGTAGCCCAGCATCCCCATGAGCCATGTGAAAGTAACGGTTATGGCGATGAGCGCGTACTGGGAGCGTTCAGGCATCTGCCCCCAGCGCGGCTCTCCGATTATCCTTGCGCCCCTGTACATGAAGAAATCCAGGAGGAAAAGGGCCAGGATCGCAATGAAGAATAGGCTGAACTGTATGGGGGAGAGAACGCCCACCCGGACTTCCGCGGAGACGGTGTAACCCAGCACCCCCAGGAAAAGCACGCCGCCTGTGGAGACGGTTATGATCAGCGCCTTTAGCACGCGGCCCGCCTTCGCCCAGGGTACGACCGGCTCCTTGTTGCTCATCCGGAAGATCGAAAAGGAGAGAAAGGTGGCCAGATAGGAGAGTATGACGGCGGTGTTCTTGGCCGCCATGACGCCAAGCTTGCCAAGCACCGGGTGATACGCGCCGATCCTCCTGGCCTCCGAGAGGGAGAGGGCTATGTCATGCGGCGTGATCCATATGACATAGCCCAGCAGCACAACGATGAACAGGTATTTCACCTGCCCGTAGTACCGCTCGCCACCGGGCATCTTATGCAGTGATATCCACAGGTAGTAGTTGATGAAGAAGAGTATCGCCCCTATGAGCATCGCCTGCATGACCCAGAGCCAGGCAAAAAACCCACCCATGAGCTGGATGCCCATTTGCTCGTTGAAGGAATATATCTCCACCCCAAGCAGATAGCCCACCCCGGGCAACAGAAGCGAGACCCCGATCGATATGGTGGCAGAGGTATAGCCCATCCAGTCGTAGTACGCCTTTTCTTCGGGTGTTTTTGAGGTTATAAACCTGAACGCGGCGTATGCCGCCGCGATGCCCGCGCCGAAGACGATGTTCGCGATGAACCTGTGGAGGGTGAGGGGCAGCCACATATGGGTGTGTATTGTCGCCCACCTGTTTATAAGCGCTCCGGTCTTGCTGACGCCGGCGGGAGTGGTCATGAAGCCGACCCAGATGCTTGTGATGAGCAGCAGCAGCAACCCGAAGAAGTTCAGCAGCCCGCCCAGAAACACGTGGAGCCCCTTCCTGTCCTTGAGCTTCTTCCAGGAATAGAAGTAGAGGTAGCAGACCACGACTTCCGCCAGCATCACGCCAAGGTAAATCCACCAGGTGTAGCCCAGTATCTGCATCATGTAGGAGATGAACTTCGGGTAGAGCAGGGGCACGCTTACAAGAAAGACCGCGCCCATGAACGCGGTGAAGGTGTACGCGAGCGTGAAGAGTTTTGCGAAGTCGTACGCGATCCGGTCCAGGCGCGGGTCGCCTTTTCTCCATCCGATGAACTCCATCGTCACGGCGAATATCGGAACGCCAAGGACGAACGCCGCGAAATCCAGGTGTGTCTGCGCGACCACCCATATCCAGTCCCGGCTGCCGATGACGGGGAAAAACCTGTAGCCGTCCGCCGTCGGCGGCGCCAGCACTCCTTTCAGGACGAACAGCGCGGCGAAACCCGCGCCCAGTATGACGAGGAATTTCACGATCCCTTTTGTCAGACCCTTACCTACCGATACCTCTGCCATTCAAATCGCCTTTCTTCAGATTTCTTTTATCTCAGAACGCCACGTCCACCAGGACTTTGTACAACTTGTCGGTCTCCGCGGTAAGCGGAGCGCCCGTTGCGGCGCTTACCGCGCCGGGCAGGTAATTGCTTCTTATATTGGCGTAGATGAACTGTATCTTGGTGTTGAGCCACGGCAGGTAGTTCAGGCCGACAAGCCATGTGTGCTGGCTTGTTGCCGGATCGAAATCGGAGATTTGGACCTTGGAGTTCGTGACCCAGTTGTACTGGCCCACGATGCCGTAGGTCCTCTGGTAAAAGTAGTCCGCCTCAATCGCCCCGCCGTTGAAACTTCTCTTGTCTTCAAGCGTGCCGCCGGCAGCGGGGCCCAGGGTGCCGTTGGCCCCGGCCGCAATCGCCTCGAGCGGCGCAAGCCCGGATTCCTGGCCGAATCCGTAAATGGCCTTCGCCTCAACCAGGTGGTCCTCACCGAAATTCTGCTCAAGCGAGGCGTCTATGTATTGCCTGTTCGCGCGGGTGGAGACGATGGTTGCCCCATCGGTGGCAAGCACCTTTTCCTCCCCGGTATAGACGGCGCCGCCGAAGGTGACGGCTCCGTTGGAGAGTTTCTGGTCCCACGCGGCGCGCGCATAAAAGCCAAACGGGTTGCCCGTAGTGCCCTCCGCGGTGGAAAAAGGATTGGACCCCAAACCGTGCATGAAATGAGGATCTCCTACCGCAAGCAGGTCCGCGTCCTTGACATCACCGCCCCTCATGGCGCCGATTGCGCCGTAGAGCCGGTTGCCAAGGAAATACCCGTGGACCACCGCGCCGTAATTGCCGCCGCTCCAGAAATTATAAGTCCACCCCTTGTTGAGCACCCAGGGGAGGCCCTCGGAATCGGGGGTCGCGATGTCCCTGTCCCAACCACCGAGGCTGTCAAACGGGTCCGCGGAAGTCGCCAGGCCCTGAAACAGCACCAGCCCCAGGGTGTTGCCCTCGGAAATGGGATATGCGAAGGCGACCTTGGCGGTCGCCACGGAGAAGTTTGTTGAGTCGGTGCCCTCTATACTGGTGAATATGCCTGCATATTTGTAGACCCTGCCGGCAAGAAAAAACTGCATGTTGTCGAGGAACGTAGAGTTCGCGTTGTAGCCGCCATTGCCGTAACCGGGGTTGCCCGCGCCGGGGGTCGCGCCGGATGCGTCCTGCTCAAGCTGGTAAGGCACGAAAAGGATCCGCGCGGAAACGGGGAAGACATAAAATAGATTAAGCCTGTCCTTGGAAATTACCCCCCAGTCGGGAGACGCATCCGTGTATGCCTTTAACTTGAACTGCCTGCCATACTGGTTTAAGTTCGGCCATATGGTATGACAGGCCGTGCAGGGTTTTTTTAGCTGGCGCGCATATGAAGGCACGGCCTCCGACTTCTTCACCATCGACAAGACGAACAGCGAGGCAATCAAGACAAGAAAAATTCCGGTCTTTTTCACTTAGGCCTCCTTAGAATTCAGACTTGCGTTTGGCTTTTTTGTAATCGATTTTAATCGTCGTGGTCTTTCCGGGGGTTACCCTCACATTGCCCAGATCGACCGTCCCGAATTCCTCATGCCAGGCCTCGACGGTATAAGTGCCGGGCGGAACGTCCCTTATGACGAATTCGCCGTTTGCATTGGTCAGCGCCGCGTAGGGATTGTCGAAAACGTAGAGCCAGCCGCGCATCCAGGGATGCGCGTCGCAGGTTATCTCTATCAGCCCGGCCCTTGTAAGTATCTTTGTGACCTGCGCTCCCTTGAAAGGCAGGCCCACGTTGTAATAGGTGCGGTTCTCGATGTACGTGTGGATGTTGTGGAACAGGGGGTCGGAATCCTTGAAGATAAGCTGATTGCCCTGGAAACCGATTCCCACGTGCGGCACAAATGCGCACTTGAGGTTGTCGACCAGGGATGCGACCCTGGGGACCGGCGCGCCGGCCTGTATGTTCTTTATGAAAACGACTACGTTCTGGACCCTTCTGTTTTTGATCAGGTACTTAAGCGACGGAAGCGTCTTGCCGCAGTAGTTGATGTTGGTGGTCGGGTGTATAATCGGGTCCCTCGGGACCGGAGAGCCTGTAAACATCACCGTGCCGGAGATAGTCCCGCCGTTTGGAACCGCACGGACCTGGTAGGCATATGAGTCCAAAGGAAGTCCCAAGACCAGAAACAGCGCTGTAAACAAGACGGCCTTCCTGACAACGTCGCACATCCCTTGCGAGGGGCTGAATTGCCGCGGAAACGTCCCGCGCACTTTTTGCCTTGCTTTCCTTTCCATCCTCTTGTCCTTTCTCCTTGGATTTGTCATTTCCGCAAAATTCATGATCTTGTCGTTCCGTCTGATAACGGGCGTAAAGCATCGATGCCCGAAGCACATGATTTTTTTCCATGCTACTAAAAATTGAGAACTTGTCAAGAAAAGATCATTTTAGTGATTTTTTATTTCTGTTTTTCTGAAATTTCAGTCTATCTTCGAGAAAGATTCTAGCGCATAATTTTGATTTTGTCCTCGTAATTTCATTTAAGAAAAAAGTCCAAAATTTAAAAACA
>JAKAGP010000387.1 GCA_021825785.1 Nitrospirota bacterium | reverse complement strand
TGCAGTAAACTGCTGCACCGACGCTATTGATTTATAACACTTTTTTGGCTATTTTGCAATAAAGATCTGCGTTGGTGTGCAATAAAGTTTGTCTTTTTCGGATCATTTTTGCAGTAAAGCTATGGGTCCTCGGCAGAAGTTGGCCCACAAACCCCTGCACATAGCAGCCTTTCCAGTGAAGATTTTGCTCGTAACCTGTTTTTCCCAAAGGGGGAGATTGTCCCTTTCTTTCGTTGAAGTAGAAAGGCCCCGATCTGCATTATCCTAAGCGACGGCCTCCTTTCTGTCAATGGATTTTTGCTGCAGGGCGGCAATGAGTTTCGGGATGTCCTTATATCCCCTTGCGCGCCTGAACTTTTTCTCGGCCCTTAGGAGAGCGGCAACTGCCCACCGCTGGACCATGTCGTCGCCTCGCCACCGTTTGACCCTCCCGGTGGAGAAGCGCACTCCCGAGAAGCAGGACTCCAGCGGATTTGTCGTCGAGAGGGTCTTTCTCAGAAGCCCCGTAATCCCGAGCTTATGCACGGTAAGCGTTTCCTCAAGCCCTTCTTTCAGCGAGGCTGCGGCATCCGGGTTCAGCCTTTGAAGATACCTCACCGTCAGGTCGAGGGATTTTCGGGCATCATCGTAATCCGTCATCTTGTAGGCCGCGCTGATGCGGGTGTCCACCGATCGCTGGTGCTTCTCCGGAAGATGTTTCAACACGTTTCTCCGCTTATGCTGCTGGCAGCGCTGCACCGCCACGTCGGCACCGAACGTCTTCGTAACGGCCGATCTGAGGGCCTTCGACCCATCGAGGACGAACAGATAATCCCTATCTGTGTGCAGACCTCTTCTGACCATGTCTTCAAGGAGGCCTACACATACCGTGGCGTTTTCTGTGGCCCCCTGTCTGAGGCCCAGAACATGCTTTCTCCCGGCTCTGTCCAGCCCCAGGGCAACGACAAGCAGGTGCTCCTTGAATTCTATGCCGTCGATAAAGATCGCAACGAGGTCGAGTTCGGAGAGGTCCCGCTCCAGAAACTCTCTCATCTGCTCCGCCGTCGCCTTCACGAAATGCCTGCTCACGCTGGATTTCTTTATCCCGTACCCCTTCATGAATCCCGAGACGGCCTCTTCGTAATTGCGGCTCGATATGCCAAGGAGCATGTCCTTCATTACAGTGCTCCTCATGCTCCTAGGATTCCGGAAGGCCTCAAAGGTGGCCAGCGAAATCTCCTTGTTGTCTTTCCCTCTGGCGCGAGGTCGTGCTATGAGCACCTTCTGTTTATCGTAATAGACTGGGCTGAGTTCTTCGCCCCACCAGTTGGCTGTCCTTAGCGGATTCTTCATGTTCTTAGGCCCGGCTATCGTCTCGCACTCGGCAACCATCGCCGCTGACATCAGCAGCATGCCGGCCTCCTGCGCCAGATCCCTGATTGCCCCAGGCAAGCCCTCAATTACGCCGGCTACTGACAGGGGAAGCTCCAACAAAACTCTCCCCTCTCCAATCTCCCTTACTTTTCCATTTGCTTTTTTCTGCATGTTCCGATATCTTTTCTTCATAGAACGATCTCCTTTTAGGGTTTGGTGTGGTAATCAATTCTAATCGGAGGTCGTTTCTACTTCAACAACTTACAGGGACATGCTCTGCACAAATATCAGTCCGAATGAGTGGAAAAAGGAAATCGAAGACGCCGCCCAAAAATGCAAAATAAAGATTATAGTGAGGCTGATTAACTCAGCCAATAATTTTGACCTCTATACTGCAATACTTAATCCATACGGTGGCGTTTATCCTGAGCAAGAGTTGAAAACCCTTTCATCAATGGATAAGATTTTGAATTACGTTAAAGACAAGGGACTTTTCGTAAACATTTCAGATATTCTCGGCTACTGGGCATATGATCCATTGCTCAAACGAAGATTAGATACGACGCCGACAGTTTATGGTGTTGACAAGCGGGATGGTCAACTTCTATTCATTCCGGCAAGATTCTTTGAGCGCACACCATTTATGGAAAAATTAGGTCTTCGCGTTTCGCCGGTGAATAACGAGTTGTGGGATGTTACTTTTGCTGGTGAATTCAGCTCCCTGGCTACGAATATGAGCCAGGTGAAAGTTTTTAGAGCGACGGCAGTTGAAAAAAATGTGGTACACATAATGGAACCGAAGAGAGAGAACTTAACACCACTCTTTAAAGTAATGTACGGCGAAGGCGATTTCTTGCTTTCTCAGTTATCCCTTGATGAGGGTGCGAATAGTGCAGTCAAGGGCGTTCTTGCCAATATTATTGTGAAGTTGATTCAGGAGAAAAAGGGGATATAGAATTGAATCCCGCCGGGTTTACCGGAAACCGATTTGTTTGGAAAACTGAGCGGGGTCAAACCTGCATTCCTCACTTATAACCACTTCAACCAGAAATGTTCAGGTTCGCACTAAGCTATCCTGTGCGGAGAATCAGTTAGACATCACGCCGGCACTTCCTCACAGGAACAAATATTTCGTAGCAACCATCCTGAAGGTTGCGAGGGGTAATCATTAGGCGGCCTGGAGTCCTTCACAGCCTCGAAGAAGTCAATTTAGTCCAGAACGTCCTCAAAATGCTTCTCGCAAATTCGGACGGGTGTGACCTTATTTCTAGCAGGCAGATCAATCTTCAAAATTGGAATAGGGCTCTCCTTTAATCTGCAGAGATATCGTGCGTCCTTTTCTTAAGACATCAATTGTTTCGGTTCTATCTGGCGGAAAGCTGTCCTGGAAAAGGTCAGAACAAGAATCTAATTGCTTATTCCTATATGCAATGATAATGTCACCGCACTGAAGCCCGGCAGCTTCAGCAGATGACCCCGAGTATACGGAACGAACCATGCATCCCATTTTCGTTTTGAAAAGATCTTTTCTATCAAGTCGGGCCTGCCATCCTATTGAAACCGCCTTTGAATATTGCGGAAATCTTGACTTGTACTCCTTTAATATTTCATCTAATTGTTTTATGTCGCCTGTCCTATAGAAAAATTGGCAGAGTTTATCCGTGCTGTATAGATCCTGGTAGCGATCGTAAAGCATT